>NZ_JBEXDZ010000024.1:0-75560 GCF_040606085.1 Streptomyces sp. NPDC005485
CCTCGGGGTCGCCCGCCTACCGGGCCCATCTCGCCCGGGTGCTCACCCGGCGTGCGGTGATGGCCGCCGCCGGGCTGGGGTGAGGGGCCCGTCGAGACCATGGCGGACAAGGGCGGCGGCGGTTACGGCCTGACGGGTCCGGACGAGGTGCGCGCCCGGCTGGAGCGGACGGGGTACCTCCTCGACGAGGGGCTGGCCGTCGCCTGCTTCCTTGCGCTGCGGCTGCACCGGCCGCTCTTCTGCGAGGGCGATGCGGGCGTGGGCAAGACCGCGCTCGCCTCCGCCCTCGCTCAGGCGATCGGCGCCCCGCTGATCCGGTTGCAGTGCTACGAGGGCATCGACGCCTCCCAGGCCCTGTACGACTGGGACTTCCCACGCCAGCTGCTGCATCTGCGGGCCGCCGAGGCAGCGGGTGTCGCAGACGCCGACCGTCTGGAGGGGGAGCTGTACGACCGGCGGTTCCTCATCGCGCGGCCCCTGCTCCGGGCGCTGGAGACCCAGCCCTGCGTGCTCCTCATCGACGAAGTCGACCGCGCGGACGACGAGTTCGAGGCGTTTCTGCTGGAGCTGCTGTCGGAGTACGCGGTCACGATTCCCGAACTGGGCACGCTGCGAGCCGAGTTGCCACCTGTCGTCGTCCTGACGTCGAACCGTACGCGCGACGTGCACGACGCGCTGAAGCGACGCTGCCTCTACCACTGGTTCGACCATCCGGGCTTCGTCCGCGAACTCGCCATCGTCCGAAGGAGGTTGCCGGGTGTGACGGCCCGGCTGGCCGAGCAGGTGACCGCGCTCGTGCAGGCCCTGCGCGCCGAGGACCTGCTCAAGCCGCCCGGCGTGGCGGAGACGATCGACTGGGCGGAGGCCCTGGATGCGCTGGGCGCGACCGAACTGGACGCCGAGCTGGCGGTGGCCACGCTCGGGTCGGTCCTGAAATACCGGGAGGACGCGGAGCGGGCCCGGGGTCTGGACCTGTCGGCGATCCTCGCAGTGCGCGGGGCCTGAGGACATGGCGGGCCGCCACGCCCCCGGGCCCGGGGGAAGCCCGGCACCCGCGCCGCTCGACGCGTCCGCCGTCCTCGTCGGGTTCGCCCGCGCGTTGCGGGCGGCGGGGGTCGATGCCGGACCCGACCGTGTGCAGGCGTTCCTCGGCGCGCTCGGCGCCCTCGATCCCGGCGTACGCGCGGAGGTGTACTGGGCCGGGCGGCTCACCCTGTGCGGGAGCCGGGACGACCTGGAGCGCTACGAGCGCGTCTTCGCGGCGTACTTCGATGCCGCGTCCGACGGCACGGCTACGCCGCGGATGCCTGCGCCGCCGCGGCTGCGCATGGTCGTACGGAACGCGGGTCCCGACCCCGGCACGGAGGCCCGGTCCGATGCCACGCTTCCGGTCCCCGCGCTGGCCGGCGCCACGGAGGTGCTGCGACACCGCGACATCGCCCGGCTGACCGCCGCCGAGCGGGAGCAACTACGGCGACTGCTGGCCGCGTTCACCCTGCGCGGTGAGGAGAGGCGCACCGCGCGGCGGCATCCGGCCCGGCGCGGCGGCGTCGATCGGCGGCGCACCGTACGGGAGTTGCTGCGCCGCGGGGGCGAACCGGCCCGGCTGCGCATGCACGCGCGTGCCGACCGGCCGCGCCGGGTCGTGCTGCTGGTGGACGTCAGCGGCTCCATGGCCCCGTACGCGGACGCGCTGCTGCGCTTCGCCCAAGCTGCCTCGCGCGGTACCCGTCCGGAGGTGTTCACGATCGGCACCCGGCTGACCCGGGTGACCCGCGAGCTGACGCACCGCGACCCGGACACGGCCATGGCGGCGCTCGCGGCGGCCGTGCCGGACTGGAGCGGCGGGACCCGGCTCGGTGAGACGCTGCGCGCGTTCCTGGACCGGTGGGGCCGGCGCGGCATGGCGCGCGGCGCGGTCGTGGTGCTGCTCTCCGACGGCTGGGAGCGTGGCGATCCCGCCCTGCTCGCGAGCCAGATGCGACGCTTGCGGCGGCTCGCGCACCGGGTGATCTGGGCCAATCCCCGCAAGGCCCGCCCCGGGTACGCGCCCCTGGCCGCCGGTATGGCGGCGGCTCTGCCGAGCGTGGACGCGTTCGTCGAGGGGCACAGCCTGGCCGCCCTGGAGCGTCTGGCGGCGGTGGTGAGAGGAGCGGACGATGCGTGACATCCTTCCGGCGCTGCACCGGTGGTACGCGGCGGGCGAGCCGTTCGGTCTGGCCACGGTCGTCTCGGTGAGCCGCAGCGCGCCGCGCGATCCCGGCGCGGCCATGGCGGTGGGACCGGGCGACGAGGTCGTGGGCAGTGTGTCCGGCGGCTGTGTGGAGGGCGCGGTCTTCGAACTGGCCCAGGAAGTGATGGCGTCCGGTGAGGCTCGTTCGGAGACGTTCGGGTACAGCGACGAGGACGCGTTCGCCGTCGGGCTCACCTGCGGTGGTGAGATCACCCTCCTGGTGCGCCGGGTGTCCCCCGCCGACGATCCCTCCTTCGGGGCGGTCGCCGAGTCGGTGGCGGCGGCCCGCCCGGTGACCGTGGCCACGGTGCTCGACGGACCTGCGCCGCGCGGGGCCTCGCTCGCCGTGTGGCCGGACGGTGCGGCGGGCTCCCTCGGCTCGAGGGGCCTCGATGCGGCGGTCACCGCGGACGCGCGCGGCGAACTCGCCCTGGGCGCCACCGGACTGCGGCACTACGGTTCGGGCGGCGAACGGCGCGAGGACGCCGTCACCGTCTTCCTGAACTCCTTCGCGCCGCCGCCGCGCATGCTGGTCTTCGGCGCGATCGACTACGCGGCGGCCGTGGCCCGCATCGGCGACTTCCTCGGCTACCGGGTGACGGTCTGCGACGCCCGCCCCGTCTTCGCCACCCCGAAGCGCTTCCCGGACGGCGTGGAGGTCGTCGTCGACTGGCCCCATCGCTATCTGCGCGAGACGGCCACGGACGACCGCACGGTGATCTGTGTTCTCACCCACGACCCGAAGTTCGACGTGCCCCTCCTGGAGGAGGCCCTGCGCCGTCCGGCCGCCTACATCGGAGCGATGGGCAGCCGTCGCACCCACGACGACCGCACGAACCGCCTCCGGGAGTCGGGCCTCGGCGACGACCAGTTGTCCCGACTGCGCTCCCCGATCGGCCTCGACCTCGGCGCGCGTACGCCCGAGGAGGTCGCGGTCTCCGTCGCCGCCGAGATCGTCGCCCTGCGCTGGGGCGGCAGCGGCGCGCCGCTCGCGGCGACGGGTGGGGCGATCCATCGACCGAACCTGTTGTGAGGAGCAGAGATGGAGTTGCATCACGAGTTCACCGTGCCCGTCCCGGTCGAGGACGCCTGGCCGGTGCTGCTCGACATCGAGCGGGTGGCACCGTGCATGCCCGGGGCGACGGTGGAGGAGTACGACGGGAAGACCGTGAGCGGGGCGGTGAAGGTCAAGGTAGGTCCGATCAGCGTGACCTACCGGGGCACCGCCGTCTTCGAGGAGCAGGACGAGGCCGAGCATCGGCTCGTGCTCATCGCCGCCGGCAAGGAGACCCGCGGCCAGGGCACCGCTCGCGCGACGATCACCGGCACCTTGACCGCACGCGACGGCGGCACCGCCGTGTCCGTGCACACCGATCTCTTGGTGACCGGACGTCCTGCGCAGTTCGGCCGCGGGGTCATGGCGGAGGTCGGCGACAAGCTGATCGGCCGGTTCGCGGACTGTCTGGCCGAGCAGCTCAGAGAGTCGCACGAGTCCGATGAGCCGACGGATTCCGGGCGTTCGGAGGAGGCCGCGGACCCAGCGGTGGCCGCGCCTCGGGAATCCGGCGCGATCGATCTCGTAAGGGTGGCGGGGGCCGCCGTGGTCAAGCGGCTGGGCGTGGTGGCCGTCGCGGTGGGCGTGATGGGGGTGGCGTACGCACGCCTGAGGCGACGGCGGGGACGTGTGCGTTGAAGCAGGCCCGGCTTCCTCCGGCGCACCGTCCCATTTCGAACGGGGTCGGCCCGGGGGGCCGTGCAGGCGGGCGGGCGCCCTCACCGACGCCCGCCGACCCGTGCCTCAGGCCGCCTCCTCGCGGTGATCCGCGATCAACTGCTCCAAGTGGTGCAGCGCCGCCGTCACCCGGGCCCGGTCCTTCTGGAAGAAGGGGTCGTCGGGGACCGGCAGGGACCCTGCGAGCGCCCAGCCCCGGCCGCGGGCCCAGGTCGCGTCGTCCACGCCTAGTGCCGCGCGGAAGACGCCACGGGCCCGGTCGGGCAGGAAGTTCCACGCCGGGAGCAGGTCGACGGCCGGGTCGCCGACGGCGAGGGTCCCGAAGTCGATGACGGCGCTCAACCGGCCGTCGAGGGCGAGGAGGTTGCCGGTCGCGAGGTCGCCGTGAATCCACACCGGCGGCCGGTCCCAGGCGGGTGCGGCGAGTGCCGCCTCCCATACGGCCGTGACCGCGGCGGTGTCCACCAGGCCCTCCAGGGCCGCGATCTTGGGGCGGACCCGTGCCTCGGAGGCGAGCGAGTCCCTGCCGTCCCCCATGGGCACCCCTCGGAAGGCGTTGCTCCACTCGGGGCCCGGGCCGCCCGCGGCGTCGACCTTCTGCAGGGCGTGGATGAACTCCGCGAGTGCCAGGGCTGTTCGGTCGGGGTCTGCCAGGCCTTCGGTGGTGGCCGTCTCGCCGTCCAGCCACCGGTACACCGACCACGGGTACGGGTAGCCCTCCCCCGGCTCCCCCTTCGCGACCGGCTCGGACACCGGCAGCGGCAGGTGCGGGGCAAGTCGGGGCAGCCAGCGGTGCTCCCGCTCCACCTGACCGACCCATCGGGGGAAGCGCGGCAGGCGTACGGACAGGTCGTCGCCGAGCCGGAAGGTGGCGTTGTCCATGCCGCTCAACGGGACGGGCGAGAGCGGGAGTTCGGCGTACTGCGGGAACTGGGCGGCGAGCAGGCGGCGCACGAGAGCGGTGTCGATCAGCACAGTGCCCATCACAGCGAGCCGGACCCGGCGTGTCCATCGAATTGCGTTGGTGGGAGGCGGAGTTGACGGTTCGTCGGGGCCGGATGCCTCAGTCGTCGCGGGGCAGCAGCGCGCCCGGCAGCAGCGTCAGCGCGAGGGCCGCTGCGGCCAGGTAGAGGCAGGCCGAGCCGAGAGCGACGGTGTGGAAGCCGCGCACGAAACGTGCGGTGTCGCCGGGCGGGCCCGTGACCGCGCCCGCCACCGCGATGCCGATCGCCCCGCTGGTCTGGCGCGCGGTGTTGTTGACGGCGGAGGCGAGGCCGGAGCGTTCGCCGGGAACGGCGGCGATGGCGGCCGCGACGACCGCCGGGGTCAGCAGGCCCAGGCCGATGCCCCACAGCAGGAACGCCGGGAGCAGAACCGGGTATCCGCAGTGCGGTGCGGCGCGCAGGAGCAGGGCGAGTCCGATCGCGGCGAGCACCAGTCCGGCGGCGGCCGGCAGGCGCGATCCGACCCGGCTGGTGATCCGCCCTCCGAAGGGGGCCATGACCGCGAGCGGCGCGAACAGGGGGACGACTGCCAGGCCCGCGAGGAGCGACGAGCGGTGCTGGACGGACTGCAGGAACAGCATCAGCACGAACAACATGCCCAGGGTTCCCAGGTTCATGATCCCGGCGACCACGTTCGCGGCGCCGAAAGCCGGCCGCCGGAGCAGGGCCGGCGGCAGCATCGCGTCGTCCCCGCGCCGCAGCTCGGCCACGACCAGCGCCGACAGGGCGAGCACGGCCAGGACCACGGCCGTCAGGACCGCAGGGGAGCCCGGGCCGGTGCGCCCGCCCTCGATGAACGCATACGTCGTCGTGAGCAGGAGCAGGCTGCCGAGCAGCAGCCCGGGCAGGTCGAGGCGTCCCGTCCGCGCTTCGCGGCTCTCCCGGACGAGTCCCGCGGTGCAGACCAGGGCCGCGCACACGATCGGGACGTTGAGCAGGAAGATCGCGCGCCAGCCGAAGGCCTCGGTGAGCGCGCCGCCGAGCAGGGGTCCGGCGGGCAGGGCCAGGCTGCCGATGCCCGCCCAGATCCCGATCGCCCGCGCCTGCCCGGCGCCGTCGGGAAACGCGCGGCCGATGAGGGCGAGCGTGCCCGGCAGCAGCAGTGCGGCGCCGATGCCCTGGACCACCCTGGCGGCCACGAGTGCGCCGACGCCCGGGGCGAGTCCGCAGGCGAGGGACCCCGCGCCGAAGACGACGAGTCCGCTCAGCACGACGCGTTTGTGGCCGTACAGGTCCCCGGCCGTGCCGCTGGTCAGCATCAGCGCGGCGAGCGCCAGCGCATAGCCGTCGACGACCCATTGCAGCCCGCCGACGTCGGTGCCGAGCCCGGAGCCGATCTGTGGCAGTGCGACGTTGACGATGGTCACGTCGAGCAGCACCAGGAAGTACCCGGCGCACATGACGACGAGGACGGCGCGGGGTGAGCCCCGTTGACCGGTGGAGTGCACCGCTCGCCGTGGCACCGCTTCGGATGTACCAGCCATGTTTTTCGCGTACCCCGGGTGCCTGAGGTGACTCCGGGAATGTGTTGGGGTCGGTGCTCAGGACGATGAGGTGGTACGGGGCGGGAGGCGGTGCAGGGTCACATCGTGCAGCCGGCCGTCCGTGACGGTCGCCGTCATGTACGTGCAGTGCGGCTGACGCCTCCGGTCGGTCGGGGAGCCGGGGTTGAGCAGGCGCAGGCCCGTCTGCGTCGCCGTGTCCCAGGGGATGTGACTGTGGCCGAAGACGAGCACGTCGAGATCGGGAAACCGTTCCGCGCAGCGGCGTTCGCGGCCCTGGGCAGGGCCGGTCTCGTGGACGACCCCGAGGCGCAGGCCGCCCAGCTCGGTGCGGGCGATCTCGGGGAGGCGGGCGCGCAGGGCCGGGCCGTCGTTGTTGCCGTACACGCCGACGAACCTGCGGGAGCGGCTCTCCAGGAGGTCGAGGGTGGCGGTGTCCACCCAGTCGCCGGCGTGGACGACCACGTCGGCGAGCGGCAGTTCGGCGAGGAGCTGCGCGGGGAGCGCCTTGGCGCGCCTCGGCAGGTGGGTGTCGGACATCAGCAGCAGACGCACCCTGTCAGGGTGTCACCGCAGGACGATCTCGCTCCACACCTGCTTGCCGCCGCTGACCGGCACGGATCCCCAGACCACCGACATGGCCTCGACCAGCAGGATGCCGCGGCCTCCGGTGGCCTCCCAGCCGATGCTGGTGGGCTTGATGGGCGTCCGCGCGGAGCTGTCGGCGACGGAGATCCGCAGGCGGTCGTTGATGAGGGTGAGGTCGAGCCTGACCTGTCCGTCCGTGTGCACGAGCGCGTTGGTGACGAGTTCCGAGACGACGAGGAGTACGGCGTCGGGGTCGGCGACCACACCCCAGGTGCGCAGCGTGCGCCTGGTGAAACGTCGGGCGTGCCGCACGGCTTCGGGGACGCGCCAGACCGTCCAGCTCTCCCTGAGCGGGCGCAGCGACATGCCGTCGTAGCGCATGAGGAGCAGCGCCACGTCGTCGCTGCGGTTGGCTCCGGCGAGCAGCCCGTCGGCGACCGGTCCGAGGTTGGTCGGGTCGGACGTGGCGAGTTCTCCGGCGAGGCGGGCCAGGCCGTCCTCCATGTCGACCTCGACGGACTCGACGAGCCCGTCCGTGGTGAGGGCGACCAGCGTGCCGGGCTGCAGTCGCAGCGGGCTCATCGGGAAGTCCGCCTGGGTGATGACACCGAGTGGTGGTCCGCCTTCGGATTCGACGACCTCCGTACTGCCGTCCGGGTGGCGCAGCACCGGGGGGAGGTGTCCGGCACGGACGTACCAGGCGGATCCCTCCTCCATGTCGACGTCGACGTAGCAACAGGTGGCGAAGAGGTCGGTCTCCAGGTCCATCAGGAGGCGGTTGGCGTGCGAGACGACCACGTCCGGCGGGTGTCCCTCCACGGCGTAGGCGCGCAGGGCCGTGCGCATCTGGCCCATGACGGTCGCGGCCTGCGCGTTGTGTCCCTGGACGTCGCCGATGACGAGGGCGACGTGGTTGTCGGCCAGCGGGATCACGTCGTACCAGTCGCCGCCCACCTCCAGACCGGCCGTGGTCGGCAGGTAGCGGGCGACGGCGACCGCGCCCGGCAGTGTGGGCAGCCGGCGCGGGAGCAGGGTGCGCTGGAGCATGCCGACCAGTTCGTGTTCGGCGTCGAAGGCGTGGGCGCGCATCAAGGCCTGGCCGGCGAGGCCCGCGGACGCGGTGAGCAGGGCGCGTTCGTCGGGGCCGAACTCGTGCGGGGTGTCCCAGCCGATCAGGCAGGCACCGGCGATGCGTCCGCCGGCGGGCAGCGGCAGGACGGCGAGGCCGCCCGGGCCCACGTCGGCGAGCGCGGGTTCGAGGTCCGCCCCGGCGGGCCAGATCGCGGCCCGTCCCTCGCTCAGGGCCGCCGCGAGGGTCGGCATGGCGCGTACGGGCGCGTCGGGCCACTCCGAGCGCCACTCGGTGCGCCACACCTCGGGCCAGGCTTCGGGCTGGGGCGGGTCCAGGACGGTGACGACGAGGCGGTCGCCCTCCAGCCCGGCGAGGGCGATCCGGTCGGCCTGCAGGGGCCTGCGCAGCGCGGTGACCACGGCACGGCCCACGTCCCGGACCGTGCCGGCGGTGGCCAGAGCGGCGGCGAGCCGTTGGACGCGGGCCACTTCGTTGACCCCGGAGCGCAGCTTCGAGGCGTCGGCGACGGTGCCGACGAGGCGGGCCGGCAGCCCCCCGCCGCCGGGCAGGAGGCGTCCGCGCAGCCGCAGCCACTTCGGCTCGCCGGAGGGCTGCAGGATCCGGAACTCCAGCTCCCGGTCGCCGACGGAGATGTGGTCCGCCTCGACCACGGACATCAGCGAGGGGAGGTCTTCCGGGACGGTCAGCGACAGCAGCGTCTCGACCTTGCCGTCGAATTCCTCCGGGCCCAGTCCGAAGAGTTGCAGCATCTCGTCGTCGACCTCGACGTGCCCGGTGTCCATGGCGAGGCTGAACGAGCTGGCGGGCAGGTCGTCGGTGCCTGCGGCGGAGGCGGGCGGCGGGCACACGACGGCGTCGGCGAGGAGGACCAGGCACTGCCGGTCCTCGGCGGCGAAGCCCTCCGGGTGCTCGCTGACGGCCACCAGGCAGCCGTCGTCGCGCAGGGGCAGGACGGCCAGCGAGAAGTCCGCCGACGGCAGCCGCCGGGAGTCGGCGCAGCGCTCCAGTTCCTCCGGGCCGAGCCACACGGGCTGCCGTGAGCGGTACACGTCGGCGGCGGGAGAACCTCCGGAGACGTCGTAGCTGTCGCGCAGTCCGTACAGCGTCCTCGGTACGCCGGCCGACTCCGCGAGGTAGAGCGCCTCGCCGTTCTCGCTGGGCGAGTAGACGGCGGCGACGGTCGCACTCACAAAAACGAGCACCTGTTCGAGGACGCGGTGCAGTCGTTCGCGGGGGTCCAGGTCGGCTGCGAGCGTCTTGAGGGCAAGTTCGACACGCAGCGTTCTCGTTCTGCGTCCCATAGCGCCCTCACTGACCACGTCCGTCATTACAGCGCTTCCGAGACGCTCGCGCAGCCCCTGTGACTGTTCCGGGGCCTTGCGGCCGGTGCCGGAGGGGGCCTTCGCCCGCGCAGCACCGCGGCCGTCGGTCCCGTCCGCCACCGCGGCGGCTCGAAAGGGTCCGAACATGACTTTACGCATGCGTACCTCACGGTGATCTCGTGACAGCCGTGACTGTCCCGGGCCCGGGGCGGACTGGAACTCTCGGAGCCACCTGGCCGAGGGGGAATGGGCATGGACGAGCGGTACGAGGTGTACGCGCTGGCGGACAGACACTTCTACGAGACGCCGGACCGGCTGTCCGGGAGCGAACGGAGCGCCGCGCCCTCGTACGAGACGGCCCGCCGCGCGGTACCGGAGGGCTGGCGCTCGGCACGCATCGGTGACTGGCTGACGCTGACCCCGCTCGACCCCGGGGGGAACGCACATCCCGGACCCGCCCAGGGCTGGAAGATCCACGCCTCCGCCACCCGGGCGAACGCGGAGCAGATCGCCGCGACGGTGTGGGACTACTGCGTGCCGCGGCGGATCCCGTTCAAGTTCGTGCCGGGTCCGCATCTGCTGCATCTGCGCAACGCGAAGTACGCGGCCCGTGACACGAGCGGCAAGTTCGTCACCGTCTATCCGGCCGACGAGGAGCAGCTGCACACGGTGCTGCGCGAGCTCGGCGATCTGCTGGACGGCCTGGAGGGGCCGTACATCCTCACCGACCTGCGCTGGAACGACGGGCCGCTGTACGTCCGCTACGGCGCCTTCGCGCGCTCCTTCGTCGTGGACGAGCGCGGCTCCCTGGTCCCGGCGGTCCGCGACGGCGCGGGCAAGCTGGTGCCGGACCGGCGGCAGCCGTCGTTCCAGGTGCCCGAGTGGGTGACGCTGCCCGCCTTCCTCCAGCCGCAGCTCGCGGCGCGCAACACGACGACGGTCGGCGAGCTGCCGTACCGCATCGAGAAGGCGCTGCACTTCTCCAACGGCGGCGGGGTGTACATGGGCACCGACACCCGTGACGGACGCAAGGTCGTCCTCAAGGAGGGCCGGCCGCACGCGGGACTGGCCTCGGACGGGGCCGACGCGATCGCCCGGCTGGAGCGGGAGAGGGACGCTTTGGAGCGGCTGGCGGGGATCGGGGTCGTACCGCAGGTGCGGGACTGGTTCACCCTCGGCGACCACTGCTTCCTCGTGATGGACTTCCTGGAGGGACGCCCCCTCAACTCGTTCTTCGGCGAGCGGCATCCGCTGCTCACCCCCGAACCGGACCCGGAGGCGGTCGCCGCGTACACGGCGTGGGCGCTGCGCATCCATCGCAGGGTCGAGGAGGCCGTGGAGGCGGTGCACGCGCGCGGGATCGTCTTCAACGACCTGCACGTGTTCAACATCATGGTCGGCCCCGACGAGGAGTCGGTCTCCCTGCTCGACTTCGAGGCGGCGGCACCCGTCGAGGAGAACGGCCGCCAAGTGGTCGCCCACCCGGGCTTCTTCGCGCCGCCGGACCGGACGGGAGCGGCCGTCGACCGCTACGCCCTCGCGTGTCTGCGGCTGGCGCTGTTCATGCCGGTCACCACGCTGTTCGTCGTCGACCGGGACAAGGCCGCGCATCTGGCCGACGTCATCGCGCGGCAGTTTCCCGATGTGCCGCGGGAGTTCCTGGACGAGGCGGTCGCCGAGATCACTCGCAGCGCGGACCGTCCCGCCGGCGGCGCACCGGCGCCGTCCCCGGCCTCCTCGCCGTTCACCTCGCTCCCCGAACCGGGCGACTGGCCCAACAGCCGCGACTCGATGGTCAAGGCGATCCTGGCCTCTGCCACCCCCGAGCGCGACGACCGGCTCTTCCCCGGTGACATCGCCCAGTTCTCCGACGGCGGCGGACTCGGGATCGCGTACGGGGCCGCGGGTGTGCTGTACGCGCTGGCCGAGACGGGGGCCGAGCGGTACGAGGAGGGCGAGCGCTGGCTGCTGGAGCACACCGCTCCGGTGCCGGTGGGAACGCCGCTCGGCCTCTACGACGGGATCGCGGGCGTCGCCTACGTCCTGGAGCGGCTCGGGCACCGGGAGCGGGCCCTCGACCTGATCGACGGCATCCTCAAGGAGCGGTGGCAGCGGCTGTCGTCCGACCTGCGGGGCGGGCTCGCCGGACTCGGGCTGGTCCTCGCGGACCTGGCGCACACGACCGGCGAGAAGGAGCTCGGAGAGCGGGCTGCGGAGGCCGCCGGACTGCTCGTCCAACGGCTCGCCGAACCGCGGCCCGACACCCCCCGCAGGCGCGCGGGCCTGCTGCGGGGCGCGAGCGGACCCGCGCTGTTCCTGCTGCGGCAGTACGAGAGCACCGGTGAGCCCGTGCTGCTGGAGGCGGCCGCCGAGGCGCTGCGCCGGGAACTGGACTGCTGTGTCGTGCAGAAGGGCGGAGGCCTGGAAGTCGACGAAGGCTGGCGGACCCTGCCGTATCTCGGCGACGGCAGCGCGGGCCTGGGCATGGTGATCGACGACTTCCTCGCGCTCGGTGGGCACGACACCGAGAGCACTGACAGCACCGAGGGCGCCGCGGACTTCGGCAAGGCCCGCGCGGGCATCCTCACCGCCGCGACCTCACGCTTCTACGCGCAGCCCGGTCTCTTCCAAGGCCGAGCCGGAACGATTCTGCACCTCAGCCGCACCACCACGCCGGGTGCCACCACGGAGCGGCTGGCCGAACAGGTCGCCGCCCTCGGCTGGTTCGCGATGCCCTACCAGGGCCAACTGGCCTTCCCCGGGCACCAGATGATGCGGCTCTCCATGGACCTCTCCACCGGAACGGCAGGGTGCCTGCTCGCGCTCGGCGCGGCCCTCGACAACGAGGCCCCGGCCCGACTGCCGTTCCTTCCGCCGCTTCGGCGGCCCTGATACGCGGCTCCGCACGACGGAGTCGTGGCCCAACACCCCGTCCCCACCTAGGAAAGGACAACGAGATGGCACTCCTCGACCTGCAGACGATGGAATCCGACGAGATGACCGGCGGAGGCGGCGGCGCCAGCACGGTGAGCCTGCTCTCCTGTGTGTCCGCGGCGAGCATTCTGCTCTGCCTCTGACGGCACCGAAGCCGGCACGGCTCCGGGCGGTTCCCTCCCGTTTCGTGGGAGGAACCGCCCGGGGTCCTTCCCCGTGCCAGGGACAGGGATACGAGGGGCCCGCCGCATGACGACTCCCGCCGACACGACGACTCCCGCCGGCACGAAGACTTCGGCCGACACAACGGCTTCCGCACCCGACGAACCCGCGCGCCCCGCGCCCTCCGGCGCCTCCGGCGCGCTGCTGCGCGCGGCCACCCGGCACAGCGGGGTCCGCTGTCTCGCCCTGGGCCTCGCCACCACGGCCGCCACGGCGGCGGGCCTGCTCCTGCCGGCCGCCCTGGGCCGGGCCCTCGATCTCCTGCTGACGGATCCCGGCGGGACGCGGGCCACGCGCTGGGTGCTGTGGTGCACCGGCCTCGTGCTGCTGCTCGCGGTGCTGGACGTGTGCGAGACCGTACTCGGCGGAACGACGAACGCGCGCGCCACGGCGTGGCTGCGCGAGCGCCTGACCGGGCATGTCCTGGCCGTGGGACCGCGGGCGGTGTCCCGGTTCGGGTCCGGTGAGCTGGTGGCCAGGCTGGTCGGCAACGCCGCGCAGGCGGGGACGGCACCCGCCGCGTTCGCCGCGCTGCTCGCGGCGATCGCCGCGCCGGCCGGCGCGGTGGTGGCGCTCGGACTGATCGATCCCTGGCTGGCGGCGGTGTTCCTCGGCGGGGCACCCCTGCTGACCCTGCTGCTGCGCACCTTCGCACGTGACTCCTCGCAGTGCGTGGCGCGCTACCAGGTGGTGCAGGGGCGGCTCGCGGGCGCTCTGTCGGAGGCGATCGGCGGATTCCGGACCATCGCGGCGGGCGGCACCGCCGACAAGGAGGTCGCGCGCATTCTGCGGCCGCTTCCCGAACTCTCCCGTGAGGGCCACCGCATGTGGCAGGTCCAGGGTCGTGCCGCAGCCCAGGCCGTCGCCGTGGCGCCGTTGCTGCAACTGGGCGTGCTCGCCGTGGCGGGCGTCCTGCTCGTCCACCACCGGCTGTCGGTCGGCGATCTGCTCGCGGCGTCCCGTTACGCGGTCCTGGCGAGCGGGGTGGGCGTCCTGGTCGGGCAGCTCTCGGGGCTCGTACGGGCACGGGCGGCGGCCGGGCGGCTGGGCGAGGTTCTCGACGAGCCCGCGATCGCCTACGGGACACGCCGACTACCGTCGGGGCAAGGGAAGTTGGAGCTGCGCGGGGTGATCGCCCGGCGCGGCGCACGCACCGTACTGAACGGGGTCGATCTGGTCGTCCCGGGTGGAACCACCCTCGCCGTGGTGGGCCGCTCGGGTGCGGGCAAGTCGGTCCTCGCCGCGCTCGCGGGCCGGCTCGCCGACCCGGACGGGGGCGACGTGCTCCTCGACGGGGTGCCCCTGCGCGAACTGGACCCCGAAGAACTGCGCCGCGCGGTCGGATACGCCTTCGAGCGGCCTGCCCTGCTCGGCGGGAGCATCGAGGGCACGATCGGTTTCGGCGTCACGTCACCGCCGGTCCCGCGCGTCAGGGAGGCCGCCCGCACGGCCTGCGCGGACACCTTCGTGCGCCGACTGCCCGAGGGTTACGCCACCGCCTGCGCCGACGCTCCCCTCTCGGGCGGCGAGCGCCAACGCCTCGGCCTCGCCCGGGCGTTCGCCCACGACGGCCGTCTGCTCATCCTCGACGACGCCCTCTCCAGCCTCGACACCGTCACCGAACACCACATCACGCAGGCCCTCTTCCACCACAGCGCCCCCGGCAGCCGTCTGATCGTCGCGCACCGGGTCTCCACCGCGGCCCGGGCCGACGCGGTGGCCTGGCTGGACGGAGGGCGGGTGCGAGCGCTGGGCTCTCATGCGCAGCTGTGGCGGATACCGGCGTACCGGGCGGTGTTCGGGGACGCGGAACCCACCCTGGACGACGACACCGAGCACGAAGCCGGGGACTCGGAACGGGCGGGCGGCACCTCATGACAGGAAGGCGGCGACCCCTGACCGGAGGCCCTGGCAGTGTGCGTGGACGCGGGCTGCGGTTTCTGCGCGAGCGATGGCCCGTGGTCGGACGGCTCGCCGCGTGGTCCGTGCTGGAGACGGGGCAGACGTTCCTCATGGGATACGCCCTGGCGCGCGGCCTGGACAAGGGGTTCCTGGCCGGGCGGACGGGCGTGGGCCTTGCGTGGCTGGGGGTCGGTGCGCTCGCCGTGGTCGCCGGGGCGTACGGCACGGGGCGGGTGTACGGGGCCGTCGCGGCGCTGGTCGAGCCGTTGCGCGACCGGCTGGTTCGGCATGTCGTGGAACGCGGGGTGCGGGAGGCGGACGGCGGGGCACTGTCCGGGCTCACCCAGCAGGTGGAGATCGCGCGGGACACCTTCGCCGGGCTGGTGATGGTCTCGCGCTCGTTCCTGTTCACCGCCGCGGGCGCCCTCGTCGGGCTCTTCTCCCTCGACCCGCTGCTCCTCCTGGTGGTCGCGCCTCCGCTCGCCGCGGGGGTCGCGCTCTTCGCCGCCACGCTGCGGCCGCTGGCCCACCGTCAGGAGGCCTTCCTCGTGGCCGACGAGGAGATCGCCGTCCATCTGGGCGCCGTCTGCCCGGGGTTGCGGGACATCACCGCGGGCGGCGCGGAGACGGCGGTCGCCGCCGAGGTCGGCGACCGCATCGACGCCGAACTGCGCGCCGCGCGCTCACTGGCCCGCTGGGGTGTCGTGCGCGTCATGTCCCTCGCCGTCGGCGGCCAGCTCCCGATCGTCCTGCTGCTCGCCACCGCCCCGTGGCTGCTGCACCGCGGTGTCACTCCGGGCGCCCTGGTCGGCGCCCTCGCCTACGTCACCCAGTCCCTGCTGCCCGCCCTGCAGAACCTCGTGCACGGCCTGGGCACGAGCGGCTCCCGCCTCGCGGTCGTGCTGCGCCGTCTCACGCCGGAGACGGGTGCGGACAACGCCGGGGACGCGACGTACCCGGACCACGCCGACCCGTCCAGGAGCAGCACGGCAGTACGCGAAGCCCCCGTACTACATGCCGTCCCGGACCGCGCGTCGCCGTGCCCCGCACCGCCGCCCCACATCCAGGCGATCGCCCTCTCCTCACTCACCTTCGCCTACGGTCCCGTCAGTGACCCCGTGATCCAGGACCTCACCCTCACCGTCCCGCAGGGCACGCACCTCGCCGTCGTGGGACCGAGCGGCATCGGCAAGTCCACCCTCGCCGGACTGGTCGCGGGAATGCTGGAACCGCGGCAGGGAAGCGTCCGCTTGTGCGGATATGCGGTGCCCGGTCCCACATCCTCGGCGCTTCGCGTCCTCATCCCGCAGGAGGCGTACGTCTTCAGCGGATCCGTCGAAGAAAACCTCGGTCAACTACGGCCGGATCCCGTGCCCGAGGCGGAACTGCTGGCAGCGGCGGAGGCAGTCGGGCTGGCCCCGCTGCTGCGCGAGTGGGGCGGACCGGCGGCCCCAATCGACCCCGGAAAGCTGTCGGCCGGCGAGCGGCAGCTGATCGCGCTGACCCGGGCCTATCTCTCCTGCGCACCGGTCGTCCTGCTGGACGAGGCCACCTGCCACCTGGACGCGGTGGCCGAGGAACGCGCGGAGCGTGCCTTCGCGGACCGGCCGGGCACCACGCTCGTCGTCGTCGCCCACCGCATCAGCTCGGCCCGCCGCGCCGACCGCGTCCTCGTCATGGACGGCCTGCACGCGGTGTACGGCGACCACGACACGCTGACCCGCAGCTCACCGCTCTACCGCGACCTGGTCGGCACCTGGTCGACCGCCGTCAGGACCGCGCCGTCACAGCCACCCCTCGCCCTGGGAGATCCGGATGGCGTCGACCCGGTTGCGCGCCCCGGTCTTACGGGTGATGGCCGCCATGTAGTTGCGCACGGTCCCGTGGGACAGATGGAGGCTTCCGGCGATCTCCGCGACGGAGGCCCCCTCGGCGGCGAGCGATAACACGCTCAGCTCCCGCCGGGTCAGCGGCATCTCGGCGGCCTTGAGGAAGCCGAAGCCGAGCGAGTCGTCGACATACCGCTGTCCCTCGGCGACCCGCCGGATGCCGAACACCAGCCGATCCGGCGAGCCCTCCTTGGCGACGTACCCGAGCGCCCCGGCCTCTGCGGCCCGCTTCAGCAGCCCGGGCCGGTTCGCACTGGCCAACACGAGAAGGCGTGGCACCGGGCTGCCCGGGCGCCGGGAGCAGAGATCGGCGAGCGGAGGCAGCCGGTAGGAGTCCGCGCACTCCAGATCCGCCGCGCAGACGTCCGGCCGTACCGTGCGCATCCGTCCCGACGCACTGCGCCACGGCGCGTCGAACACCGCGAAGTCGGGCTCACGACGCAGCCACTCCGCCAGCGCCAGTCGCACCAGACATTCGTCGTGCACCAGAAGTACCCGGATCACGTCCGCCCCTCAGCTCGCCGCTCGCCGGTGTCTGCGTCACTTGCCGATTGCCGGTTGCTCCGCCATCAGCGACTGCCCATTGTTTGGCGCATGTCACCGATCCGGTGCGCGAAGAACCGGCCAAGAGGGGGCGCGGGGGCGCACAAGGAGCGCCCCTTGGACACTCCGCGCTTCGACACGAGGGGCATGACTCCGGATCGACGGGGTAGAGGTTGCCCCGACCGTCGCCGCCCGCGCCCACGCCCACCGCCGCTCCTCGCCGTGCGCGAAAGGCCGCCAGGAGAGAGCCTGATCCCTGGGACTGGTCGCGAGGCCCTGCGAGGAGGTGGTCGGCGTGTCCGACTGGCAGGGTTCCGGACGGAAGGCGGACTCCACCGCGGCGCCGGTCGGCCGGCCCATGCTGTCGCTGGCGCTCGCGTCCATGCTGGACGGCGTCCACGCGCACTCCGGCGCGGTCTATCTGCTGGCGCCGGGCGAGCCGGTCCTGGAGATGGCGGTCATGGCGGGGCTTCCCCGGGCCTTCGCCGCACCCTGGGAACGGGTCGGACTCAACGCGCCGGTTCCGGTTGCCGAAGCCGCACGGGAACGACAGCTGATCTGGGTCAGCGGCGAGCAGCAGATGGCCCGCCGCTATCCCCGCATCGCGGTGGTCCTCCCCTACCCCTTCTCGCTGGCCGCGCTCCCGGTGGCGACATCTGACACGGTGTACGGCGCCGTCTTCGTGACCTGGCCCGGCGCCCACCCGCCCGACCTGTCCGACCGCGAGCGCGAGCATCTCACCGCGGCCTGCGACCGGCTCGCGCTGCGGCTGCGGCGCGCCGCCGAGGAGCAGCGCCCGGTGCACCCCGAGCCGGATCTGCTCGCGCCCGCGGCCACGGCCACGGTGGCGGGAACGCTGGGCACGGTGGAGGCGGCGCGGATGGTGGCACGGCTGCCGTACGGCCTGTGCGCCCTGGACCTGCACGGGCGCATCAGCTACGCCAACCCGGCCGCGGCCGAGCTGCTCGGCGTCCAGGTCAGCGGGCTGCTGGGTACCCAGTTGTGGGCGGCCCTGCCGTGGCTCAACGACCCCGTTTACGAGGACCGCTACCGCGCCGCCCTGATCAGCCAGCACGTGACGTCCTTCGTGGCGCTGCGGCCGCCCGGGGACTGGCTGTCGTTCCGCCTCTACCCCGGTACGAACGGGCTGAGCGTGCGTATCTCGCGCGCCCGCGCGGTCTCCGAGATGGGCAGGTCCGCGGTGACCGCGGGCGACGGCACCTCGCGACTGGTGACCATCTCGCAGGTGCTGAGCCTGGCGGGCGCGCTCACCGAGGCGGCGAGTGTGCAGGACGTGGTGCAGCTGGTCGCGGACGAGATCGCCCCGGCGGCCGGCAGCCAGGCCCTCGTCGTCCTCGGCTCACGGGCCGGACGCCTGCACGTGCTCGGCCATCACGGGTATCCCGACGCGCATGTCGTGGAGCGCTTCGACGGGATGCCGTTGACGGCCCACACCCCGGGCACGCAGGCGCTGAACAGCGGGGTGCCCGCCTTCTTCGACTCCCGCGGGCAGCTGGAGCGCCTGTATCCGTCACGGCACGCGACACCCGATGGCATGGCCGCGTGGGCGTATCTCCCGCTCGTCGCGTCCGGGCGGCCGGTGGGGACCTGCGTCCTCGCGTACACGGAGCCGCATCCCTTCCCGGCGGACGAGCGCGCCGTCCTCACCAGCCTCAGCAGTCTCATCGCCCAGGCCCTGGAACGGGCCCTCCTCTACGACGCCAAGCACCGGCTCGCGCACGGACTGCAGGCCGCCCTGCTGCCTACTTCCCTGCCGCAGCTGCCGGGCATCGAGGCGGCCGCCCGCTATCTCCCGGCCACGCAGGGCATGGACATCGGCGGCGACTTCTACGACCTGGTGCCTTCGGAGGGCCTGGCCGCGGCAGTGATCGGTGACGTGCAGGGGCACAACGTGACGGCGGCGGGCCTGATGGGGCAGATCCGCACCGCCGTCCGCGCGTACACGACCGTGGGCAAGCCGCCGACAGAGGTCATGCGCAGCACCAACCGGCTGCTCATCGACCTCGGGACCGAGTTGTTCGCGAGCTGTCTGTACCTGCGGCTGGACCCCGCCCGGGGCCGGGCGGTGATGTCCCGCGCGGGCCACCCGCCGCCCCTGCTGCGCAAGCCCGACGGACAGGTCCGGGTCCTCGACCTCGCCGGCGGGCCCCTCCTCGGGATCGACGCCGCCGCCTCGTATCCGACGACCGAGGTGGATCTCGCCCCCGGTTCCGTGCTCGCCCTCTACACCGACGGGCTCATCGAATCCCCCGGCGTCGACATCGAGGACGCACTGGCCGAGCTGGGCCGAGTGCTCGCCGAGATCGGGGATCTGCCGCTGGACGAGCTGGCCGACCGCCTCCTCCAGTACAGCTCCTCGACGTCACCGGAGCGGCTCGACGACGTGGCGCTGCTTCTGCTGCGCGCCCGGGCGGCGGACTGACCACCGGTCGGCCCCTGGCACGCAAGCGGTCCGGCCCTCCCGCCGGAGGGCCGGACCTTCCACTGTCGGCCTGGGCTGCTGGGACCGCTGCCGGGTCAGTGGCTCTCGGTCAGCCCGGATCCGTCGGCGGCACCGTTACCTGTGCCTGCGCCCGTGTCGTCACCGGTGCCTGTGCCCGCGCCGGTGTCGTCGCCGGTGCCGCTCTGGTCGCCCACGGCACCGCTCTGGTCACCGGCCTGGTCACCGGCGCCGCCCGCCTGGTCGTCGGCGCCGCCGCCGGCCTGGTCTCCGGCACCTGCGTCTCCGGCACCCGCATCGCCCGCGCCGGCACCCGCATCGCCCGCGCCGGCACCCGCGTCACCGGCACCCGCATCGCCCGCACCCGCACCCGCGTCACCGGCACCCGCACCGCCCGCGTCACCGGCGCCGATCGTCGCGCCGACCGCTGCCAGCGCGGTCGTGACCGGCTGGAAGAAGGTCTCGCCGCCGACGGTGCAGTCACCGCTGCCGCCGGAGGTGAGGCCGATCGCGCTGCCGTCCTGGGTGAACAGGGAGCCGCCGCTGTCGCCGGGCTCTGCGCAGACGTCGGTCTGGATGAGACCGGTGACCGTGCCCTCGGGGTAGTTGACGGTGGCGTCGAGGCCGGTGACGTTGCCGTCGTTCAGGCCGGTGGTGCTGCCCATCCGCAGGACCTGCTGGCCCACGGTGGCGTCCGCGGCCTGGGAGATCTGGACGGTCTGCCCGCCCCCGACGTTGACCTCGCTGACGGCCTGCGTGTTCGGGTCGTCGTACTTGACGAGTGCGAAGTCGCCGTCCCCGGGGAAGGTGGCCTTGTCGACGGTCGCGATGGGCGCCCCGTCCTGGGCGTCGGACCACTGGGCCGCCGCGACACCGCAGTGGCCGGCGGTCAGGAAGGCGGGGCTGCCGTCGCCCGTCACGACGTTGAAGCCCAGCGAGCAGCGGGCGCCACCGCCGAAGATGGCGTCGCCGCCCGACACGAACGTCTTGAACGTCCCCGCGGACTTCTTGAGCGTCGCCACGTCCGTGCCGAGGCTCTTGACCGTCGCCTCGACGGTGTCCCACTTGGCACCCGTGACGGTGCTGTCCGCGGTGACCCGGATCTCGTTCGTCTTCGGGTCGACGGACCAGGACGTGCCCGGGACCGTCGCGTCGGTCTTCAGCGTCTTGGCGGCGGCCTTCAGCGTGGAGGTGCTGTTCTGCACCTCGTTGGGGACGGCGCCGGCCCTCTTGATCTCGTTGACGACGTTGCTGTTGTTACCGACGACGTTGACGACGACCTGCTGCTTGTCGGCGTCGTAGTAAGACCCGGCGAAGGCGTCGCCGAGCCGGGAGGCCAGCTGCGAGGCGAGGTCCGACACGTCGGAGGACTTGAACGTTCTGGGAGCCGCGTCGTCCGCGTCCGTCTGCGACGCGTTGGCGTTGGGCAGCAGAAGGGCCGCCGCTCCGAGCGCCGCCACGCTTCCTGCCGCGATCGCGGCCTTGCGCTTGGGTATGCGTTTGTGACTCAACTCTGAACCTCCTGGGACGGGGTCGAATGCCGCCGTCCGGCAGCTGACTGGGGGGCGCCTGGATGCCTGTTGATACGCGCGGGTCGGGTGAGGTGTTCAACTGCCTTTGCAAATCTCTGGGTTGACGCGACCGAAAGCATGGAATGTCCGGCAATCACGCCTGCTCGCGCCCAGGGGCGGGCACCATCACTCCATGACGCACCCCGTGACGCCGACGCCCGAGGAAGCCGACAAGCTCCTCGCCGCCCACTTCGCACCCTGGGTACGGGACCTGGGCCTGTCGGTGCAGGAGGTGGGTGAGGGCCGCGCGGTCCTGCGGCTGCCCTGGTCCGGGCATCTCGCCCGCGAGGGCGGCTCGCTCTGCGGCCAGGCCCTGATGGCCGCCGCGGACACGGCCACCGTGATCGCGGTGTCGGCGGCGCGCGGCGGCTTCGTCCCGATGACGACGGTTCAGCAGTCCATCAGCTTCCAGCGCGCGGTCACGGACGCGGACGTCCTGGTCGAGGCGGTCCTCACCAAGCTCGGCCGCCGGATGGCCTTCGCCGACATCACGATGACCGCGGCCGGCTCGGAGGAGATCGCGGCCCGGGCGAGCACGGTGTACGCGCTGCTGGGCTGAATCCCACGGGCTTCATTCGCGCAGGGGCTGCAGCGCGCACCTCGCGCACCATGGGCCACACGTTCCGCTACCGATCGGTAACCCTCAGTCCCCGAGCACTACCGGAATCCCGGCTTCAGCGAATCTGCACATCGAATGCGCAAGCGAGGCACCTCGCACAGCAGACGTGCACAACCCTGCGCAGCCCGCCGCACCCATTGGGACGGGAGTGTCCGATTCGGGGTCACACGGTGCCGGAGCGAAGGGGGCCGATGTCGCCCACCCTGTGAAGAAGTCGCCCTCAAGCCGTGCGCGCGCCTGCACGGTTCACCGCCCGTGCGCCTCAAGTGCCCTGGTGAGAGCCCTGGTTGATTGGAAGCGCGCCGCGCCGCCGTGCTTTGATCCGTTGCACCGCGGGGGTCGCACGAAGGTTCCCCGGCAACGGGTTCCTGACGCCCGTGTGCGCGGCCGACCATCTGTCCCCAGAGGGGGGCCGCTCTCCCCCTTATGAATACCCATACGAAGGGAAGTTCCATCATGAACTCCACCCCCCAGGTTGAGACCGCCGAGATCTCGGACGCCGCCCTCGACGCCGTCTCCGGCGGTCTGTCCCTGAACGCCGTTGGCACCGTCACGGGCCTCGTGGACTCGGTTGCCCCGGTCTCCGGCATCGTCGGCACCGCCGTCGGCACCGTCGAGGGCGTCACCGGCCTGAACACCGCCCCGGTCACGGGCCTGGTTGCCGGTCTCTGATCGCTTCACGCGATCTTGGCTTCACCGTGTGCCGGGAGTCCCGGAACCGTTCCCCGGTTCCGGGACTCTCGGGTGCCGTAAATCTCTCGAACAGGTGAGGGAAGTCCCGTGCAGTTCCGCCAACAGGCCCTCGCCAAGCTGCAGTCACCCGAAGATCTCGACCTTCCGGTGCGCTTCGCGCGCCCCCAGGGCTGGCTCGTGCTGGCCGTGACGGTGGTCGTGATGGCGGTGGCGTCCGTGTGGGCGGTGACGGGCACGGTCGCGTCCACGGTCGCAGCGCCGGCCATCCTCACGCACGGTGAGGGCAGCTACATCCTGCAGAGCCCTGTCGCGGGCCAGGTCACCGCAGTCCTCGCCAAGGAGGGCGAACGGCTGGCCGCGAACGCCCCCGTCCTCAAGGTCCGCACACAGCAGGGCGAGACGGTCGTGCGCACTGTCGCCGCCGGACGGATCACCGCGCTCGCCGCCTCCATCGGCGCGATCATCTCCACCGGCGCGAACGTCGCGGCCGTCGAGAAGGTCGCCCACAGCGGCGACCCCCTGTACGCGACGGTGTACGTCCCCGCCGAGAACGCCTCCACGATTCCCGAGAACGCCGCGGTGGACCTCACCGTCCAGTCGGTGCCGACCCAGCAGTACGGCGTCCTGCGCGGGCATGTGAAGTCCGTCGACCGGGCCGTGCAGTCGCAGCAGCAGATCGCCGCCTTCCTCGGTGACAGCCAGTTGGGCGCGCAGTTCACGAAGAAGGGCAGGCCGGTGGCCGTGCTGGTCCGGCTCGACCGCGGGTCCGGCACGAAGTCCGGCTACAAGTGGTCCTCGGCGGACGGGCCCCCCTTCACCCTCACCTCCATGACGTCGGCCACGGCCTCCATCCGGCTGGCAGATCAGCGTCCCGTCGATTGGCTGCTGCCGTGACCGCCGCACAGGACACCCGCGGCAGACGCCGTGCCGCCCCGCCCAAGCGGACGGTGCCCAAAGGCCGCCGCAAAACCGTCCGCACCCCCACCGTCCTCCAGATGGAGGCCGTCGAGTGCGGCGCCGCCTCCCTCGCCATGGTGCTCGGCCACTACGGACGGCACATCCCCCTCGAAGAGCTGCGCATCGCCTGCGGCGTCTCCCGGGACGGCTCGCGTGCGAGCAATCTCCTGAAGGCGGCCCGCAGTTACGGCCTCACGGCCAAGGGCATGCAGATGGACACGGCGGCACTCGCCGAGGTGCAGGGGCCCGCCGTCCTGTTCTGGGAGTTCAACCACTACGTCGTCTACGACGGCATGGGGCGCCGCTTCGGGCGGCGAGGCGTGCACATCAACGACCCCGGCAAGGGCCGTCGTTTCGTCCCGATGGAGGACTTCGACACCAGCTTCACCGGCGTCGTGCTCGTGATGGAGCCGGGCCCCGAGTTCAGCAGGGGCGGCCGCAAGCCCGGCGTGCTCGGCGCCATGCCGGCCCGGCTGCGCGGAACGTCGGGCACGATGCCCGCGGCCGTGCTCGCGAGTCTGCTGCTCGTGGTGGTCGGCGCCGCCGTGCCCGCGCTCAGCCGCACCTACATCGACCTGTTCCTGATCGGCGGTCAGACCTCTCTGCTGGGCGTGCTGTTCGCGTCCATGGGCGCATCGGTCGCGCTGACCGTCGTCCTGACCTGGCTGCAGCAGACGAACCTGCTGCGCGGCCGCATCATCTCCTCCACGCTCAGCAGCGCACGGTTCCTGCGCCACCTGCTGCGGCTGCCCGTCACGTTCTTCTCCCAGCGCAGCCCCGCCGACCTGGTACAACGCCTCCAGTCCAACGACGCGGTGGCCGAGACGCTGGCCCGCGACCTCGCCGCGGCCGGTGTGGACGCGGTCGTGGTGGTGCTCTACGCGGTCCTGCTCTACACCTACGACCCGCAGCTCACGGCCGTGGGCATCGGCGTGGCCCTGCTCAACGTCGTCGCGATGCGGGTGGTGATCCGGCTGCGCGCGACGCGTACGGCGAAGCTGCGCGCCGACAGCGCCCGGCTGACCAACACGGCATACACCGGGCTGCAGTTGATCGAGACGATGAAGGCGACCGGCGGCGAGGACGGCTACTTCCGCAAGTGGGCGGGCCAGCACGCCACCACCCTTGAGGAGGAGCAGCGCCTCGGCGTGCCGAGCGCCTGGCTCGGGATCGTCGCACCGACGCTGGCCACGCTCAACAGCGCGCTGATCCTGTGGATCGGTGGCATGCGGGCCGTCGAGGGACACATCTCGGTCGGTCTGCTGGTCGCCTTCCAGGCGCTGGTGACCCGCTTCACCGCGCCGCTCACCCGGCTCAACGGCGTCGCGGGCCGCATCCAGGACTTCGCGGCCGACGTCGCGCGCCTCAAGGACGTCGAGAACTTCAAGGCGGACCCGCTGTACGCCCGCCCCGACGGAAGCGGGTCGACGCGCCGGCTGCACGGCCATGTCGAGCTGGAGAACATCACCTTCGGCTACAGCCCCCTCGACAAGCCACTGCTCACCGGCTTCTCGCTGACGGTGGGACCGGGCCAGCAGGTCGCCCTGGTGGGCGGCTCCGGCAGCGGCAAGTCGACGGTGTCCAGGCTGATTTCGGGCCTCTACACCCCCTGGGAGGGCGTGATCCGCATCGACGGGACGCGTCTGGAGGACATCCCACGCGGCGCGCTCGCGGCCTCCGTCTCCTTCGTCGACCAGGACGTCTTCCTCTTCGAGGGGACGGTCCGGGACAACGTGGCGCTGTGGGACCCGTCGATCCCGGACGACGCCGTCGTGGCGGCGCTGGAGGACGCGGCCCTGTACGACGTCGTGGTGCGCCGCCCCGGCGGGATCCACAGCCGGGTCGAGCAGGACGGCCGCAACTTCTCCGGTGGGCAGCGTCAACGCCTGGAGATCGCCCGGGCGTTGGTGCGCCGACCCAGCATCCTGGTCCTCGACGAGGTGACCAGCGCGCTGGACGCGGAGACCGAGCAGACCGTCATCGACAACCTGCGCAAGCGCGGCTGCGCCTGTGTGGTGATCGCGCACCGGCTCAGCACCGTGCGCGACAGCGACGAGATCGTGGTGCTGCAGCACGGCACGATCGTGGAACGCGGGCGTCACGAAGCCCTGGTGGCGGCCGGCGGACCGTACGCCGAGCTGGTCAAGGAGCGTTGAGATGACGACAGTTCACGAGGGCGACCTCGTCCTCGGTGCCCTCGGCGGCATGGGTACGCCGATCGACTGCTCCGGCCTCAACCGGCTCGACCTGGAAGGCCCGCAGGTGCTGTGGCTGGTCGCGGCGGGCGCGATGGACCTGTTCGCGGTCGACGCCGCGCAGCAGGGTCACTGGCACCACCTCGGCCGCCTCGAAGCGGGCTCGCTGCTGCTCGGCCCGGTCGCCGGCCCTCAGCACACGCTCGTCGGGCGGCCTCTCAGAGGCTGCGTGGTGCACCGGATCGGGCTGCGTGAGCTGTACCAGCCGGTCAACACCGAGACCTGGTCCTACGACGCCTACGGCAACCCCCAGTACGTACCCCCGACCACGAGCCCGCTGGAGTACGCCCTCGCTCTCGGCGTCGGCCGGAGCCTGTCCATCCTCTTCCAGGCCCCGATGGCCACGGAGGACGCCGCGGCCCTGACCGACGACGACGTCTTCTGGATGCAGGTGCCGCCCGGCAGTGTGCAGTACGGCTCGCTGTACGGCGCGGAGGCGGCGGCCGACCTGCTGATGGAACCCGGTGTCTGGCAGGGCATGGTCGACCAGCAGTACCGGCTGCTGGCCACGCTGGACCGCTGGATCGAACAGCTGGAGGCCAGCCACGAGCACCGTACGGCGGCGGGCATCAAGGCGGGCGAGGCCGTCCGCGCGCAGGCCGACCGGACGCTGCTGGCGTCGATCGGCAAGCAGTCGGCGAAGCGGCCCACGGCGGCCGACGCGGACGCCACGTACGCGGCGTGCAGGCTGGTGGCGCAGGCGGCCGGCATCACGCTCGCCGAGCCGTCGCACAACGGCGCGGAGAGCGACCGGCTCGACCCCGTCGAGCTCGTCGCCCTCGCCTCGCGCGTGCGCACCCGTGCCGTACGCCTCGACGGGCGCTGGTGGCGCGACAACGTCGGCCCGCTGGTGGGCCGGCGTGCCGTGTCGGGCAGTCCGGTCGCGCTGCTGTGGCGGCGCGGCGGATACGTGGCGGTGCAGCCGTCGTCGGGACGCGAGACGCCGGTGGAGAAGGCCAACGCGGAGGAGTTCGAGCCGCGTGCCGTGATGTTCTACCGTCCGCTGCCGGAACGGAAGCTGAGCCCGCTGCGGCTGCTGCGGTTCTGTCTGCAGGGGACCGGCGGGGATCTGCGCAACCTGGCCGTCAGCGGTCTGGTCACCGTGGTGATCGGCGCGCTGGTGCCGATCGCGACCGGCAAGGTCCTGGGCGAGTACGTGCCGAAGGCCCAGCACAGCCTGATTGTGCAGGTCTGTCTGGCCCTCATGGTCACCAGCGTGGTGTCGGCCGCGTTCATGCTGCTGCAGAACCTGACGCTGCTGCGGATGGAGGGGCGGATCGAGGCGACGCTCCAGCCCGCCGTGTGGGACCGGCTGCTGCGCCTGCCCACCAAGTTCTTCACCTCACGCTCCACCGGTGAACTGGCCAGCGCCGCCATGGGCATCAGCGCGATCCGTCGACTGCTCGCGGGTGTCGGCCCGACGGTCGCCCAGGCCGGCACGGTCGGCGCGATGAACCTGGGGCTGCTGTTCTGGTACAGCGTCCCGATGGCGCTGGCGGCGATCGGCATGCTGGTGGTCATCGGGGCCGTCTTCCTGGCCCTGGGTCTGTGGCAGGTGCGCTGGCAGCGCCGTCTGGTGGTGCTGAGCAACAAGCTCAACAACCAGGCGTTCCAGACCCTGCGCGGCCTGCCCAAGCTGCGGGTGGCGGCGGCGGAGAACTACGCGTACGCGGCCTGGGCGGGCGAGTTCGCGCGCAGCCGTGAGCTGCAGCAGAGGGTCGGTCGCATCAAGAACCTGACGACGGTGCTGGGCGCGGTGTACCTCCCGCTGTGCTCCCTGCTGATGTTCATGCTCCTCGCGGGTCCGGCCCGGGGCTCGCTGTCGGCGGCCGCGTTCCTCACCTTCAACACCTCGGTGACCATGCTGCTGACCTCGGTCACCCAGCTGACCGGCGCGTTCGTGTCGGCGGCGGCCGCGCTGCCGATGTTCGAGGAGATCAGGCCGGTGCTCGACGCCACGCCGGAGGTGCGCGGGGCGAGCACCCGCCCGGGCCCGCTGCTGGGCGGACTTGAGGCGCGCCGGCTCTCCTTCCGGTACGCCGACGACGGTCCCCTCGTCCTCGATGACGTGTCGTTCGCCGTGCGGCCCGGCGAGTTCGTGGCGATCGTCGGTCCGAGCGGCTGTGGCAAGTCGACGCTGCTGCGGCTGCTGATCGGCTTCGACAAGCCGCTCTCGGGAAGCGTCCTGTACGACGGCCAGGATCTGGCGGCCCTCGACCAGTCCGCCGTACGCCGCCAGTGCGGTGTCGTGCTCCAGCACGCGCAGCCGTTCACCGGATCGATCCTGGACTGCATCTGCGGCACCGAGCCCTACACGCCCGAGGAGGCGATGGCGGCCGCCGAGATGGCCGGTCTCGCGGAGGACATCAGGCGGATGCCGATGGGGCTGCACACCATCGTCTCGGGCAGCGGAGCCGTGTCGGGCGGCCAGCGGCAGCGTCTGATGATCGCCCAGGCGCTGATCCGCCGTCCGCGCATCCTCTTCTTCGACGAGGCGACCAGCGCGCTCGACAACGAGACGCAGCGCACGGTCATCGAGAGCACCCGGGCGCTGAACGCCACCCGCGTGGTGATCGCGCACCGGCTGTCCACGGTGATGGACGCGGACCGGGTCATCGTGATGGAGGACGGCCGGGTCGCCCAGCAGGGTCCGCCCGCTCAGCTCCTCGCGGACACGGGCGGGCGGCTGCACGAACTGGTGCGGCGTCAGATGCAGTGACCGCTCAGTCGAGCCCCGGGACGGGGGCGCCGGAGGGGACTCCGGCGTCCAGGTATCCGCGGTAGAACTCCTTCCACGGCGCACCGGTTCCGGCGTGCGGGCCGTCGTGCCGTTCGCCCCGGGCGCGTGCGTCGAGGGCGGTGAGGCACACCTCCCAGCCGGCGCCGTTGCGGGCGGCGGTGTCCTCGGCCGCCAGGACGTCGGTGAGGGTGAAGCGGGTGCGTTTCTCGTCGAGGGCTTCGAGGTCGAAGTGCAGCTCTTCGCCGCCCCAGTCGAAGGAGAGGTGCCGGGGCGCGTCGACGGCGAGGACCCGGCCGGTGGACTCGGGCATGTGCGGGTCCCCGCTGAACCTGATCGTGCCACCGGGGCGCAGGTCGATCTCCGCGCGGGACGGGAACCAGTGGGCCAGCTCGTCCGGGTCGGTCACGAACTGCCAGACGCGGTCGACGGGATGGTCGTAGGTGCGGCTGAAGCGGACGGCGGGGCGGCCGTCGTCCAGGGTGAGGTAGGTGCCTGTGAGGTCGGCGGACATGGCGGATCAGTCCTTCGAAGAGGGTGCCTTGGTGTCGTCCGGCGCCTCGTCGAGGCGCCGCCCGAGGGCGTCGAGGCCGGTGTTCCACAGCGTGCGGTACGGGGCCAGCCAGGCGTCGAGCTCGGCGATCGGGGCCGGGTCGAGGGCGTAGACACGGCGCTGTGCGTCCTGCCGGACCCGGACCAGCCCCGCCTCCCGCAGCACCCGCAGATGCTTCGACGTGCCGGGCTGGCTCAGACCGCAGGCCTCGGCTATCTCACCGACGGGCCGCGGCCGCTCCAGGAGCAGCGCGACGATCGCCCGGCGGTGCGGGTCCGAGAGCGCGGCCCAGAGGAGGGTGTCGGACATGGTTCCAATATGCCTCTGCAGTTATATGCCCGTCAAGGCACATACCACGGGGCGGGCCGAAGCCTCCATGAAGCGGGCCACCTAGCGAAACGTTGCCGTTTCGATGAAAGTGCTCTACGCTCCACGTGTACGAAACGGTTTCGTTTAGGCGCTGCCTTCTCGAGCGAACTTTCCCTGGAGTGATGCTCCGATGTCCCAGACTCTGTCCAAGGGCGCCCGCACCGGCGCCCCGACCGCGCCGTCCGAGGCGCCGTCGTCCAAGCGGTGGTGGATCCTCGCGATCATCGGGATCGCCCAGCTGATGGTGGTCCTCGACGCCACCATCGTGAACATAGCCCTGCCCTCCGCCCAGGCCGACCTCGGCTTCTCCGACGGCAACCGGCAGTGGATCGTCACCGCCTACTCCCTGGCCTTCGCCTCCCTGCTGCTGCTCGGCGGCCGGATCGCCGACCTCTTCGGGCGCAAGACCGCGTTCCTCGTCGGCATCGTCGGCTTCGCCGGAGCCTCCGTCCTCGGCGGCATCTCCAACGGCTTCGGCATGCTGGTCACCGCACGCGCCCTGCAGGGCGTCTTCGGCGCACTCCTCGCGCCCGCCGCACTCTCGCTGCTGAACACGACCTTCACCGAGGCCAAGGAACGCGCCAAGGCGTTCAGCGTGTACGGCGCGATCGCCGGCGCCGGCGGCGCGGTCGGACTGCTCCTCGGCGGCGTGCTCACCGACGCCTTCGACTGGCGCATGACGCTGTACGTCAACGTCGTCTTCGCCGTCGTCGCCTTCGCCGGCGGCTGGGTCCTGCTGAGCAACCACCGGGACGCCGCCAACTCCAAGCTGGACGTGCCGGGTACGGTCCTGGTCGCCACCGGTCTCTTCTCCGTGGTCTACGGCTTCTCCAACGCCGAGACGCACGACTGGAGTTCGCCCCAGACCTGGGGCTTCCTGACCGCGGGCACCCTGCTCCTGGCGGCCTTCGCGTGGTGGCAGACCCGCGCCGCGCACCCGCTGCTGCCGATGCGCGTCCTGCTCGACCGCAACCGTGCCGCCTCGTTCCTCACCGTTCTGATCACCGGCGCGGGCATGTTCGGTGTGTTCCTCTTCCTCACCTACTACCTGCAACTGAACCTCGGCTTCAGCCCCACCAAGACCGGCGTCGCCTTCCTGCCGATGATGGCGGCCCTGATGGTCATGGCCCAGGTCGCCACCACGATGCTCGTGCCGCGCATCGGACCCAAGGCCGTCATCCCGGCGGGCTTCGCCATCGCCGCGGTCGGCATGGCCTGGCTGACCGGCATCGGCATCGGCTCGTCGTTCTCGACCGCCGTGCTGCCGCCGCTGCTGCTGATCGGCGCCGGCCTCGGCATGGTGATGCCGCCCGCCATGTCGCTCGCCACCAGCGGGATCGCACCCGAGGACGCGGGTGTCGCCTCCGCGACGGTCAACACCATGCAGCAGGTCGGCGGTTCGATCGGCACCGCGCTGCTGAACACCCTGGCCGCGAGCGCCGCGACGAGCTACCTGTCCGGCAAGGACGCGACCAGCAAGCTCGTCCAGGCCCAGGCCACGATCGAGAGCTACACCACCGCCTTCTGGTGGTCGGCGGGCTTCTTCGTGGCGGGCGCCCTGATCGCCTTCGTGCTCTACCGCCGCGGGGCGCAGGAGCAGGACGCCGACGCCGTGCAGGTCGTCCACATGTAGGCACCGCACCGACCGGCCGCGGTTTTGCACCGCACCGGTCGCCCGCAGGGAGCCGCTCCCGACCGAGGGGCCGCCGTCTTCAGGGAGACGGCGGCCCCTCATCGCTGCCCAACCGGTTCAACGCGGCCCCCGGGTGGCGCGGCGGCACCCCGACCGCCGGTACAGGCGTGCCGCCGCCGCATACGGGTACTCCCCCGGGCATGCGACTCAGCGTGATTGACGTGGGATCCAACACTGTCCGGCTCGTGGTGGCGGACGCCGAGGGCGGAGTACCGCTGCCGGTGCACACCGCGAAATGGAAGCTGCGACTGTCCGAGCACGTCGATCCGGGCGGAAGAATCCCCGACGAGGCGGTGAGACAACTGGTCGAAGCGGTCACCGCGGCGGGGAAGACCGCTCACCGGTGGGGCGCGGCAGGCCCGTTGGCGTTCGCGACCGCGGTGGTGCGCAACGCCCCGAACCGACAGGAGGTCCTGCGGACCGTCCGGGCGCAGACCGGCGTCCAACTGTGCACCCTCCCCGGCGAGGTGGAAGCCGAGTTGACGTTCCTCGGCGCCCGCCGGTGGATGGGGTGGAGGTCGGGACCGCTCGCCCTGCTGGACATCGGCGGCGGTTCCCTCGAAGTCGCCTTCGGGCGGGGCAGGTTGCCGGACTTCGTGGCGTCCTTGCCGCTCGGCGCCAACCGGCTCACCCAGGAGTTCCTGGCGGGCCAGCCGCTGCCGTCGCCGGAGGCGATGAAGGCGCTGCGCCGCAGGATCCGTCATCAACTACGGGACGTGGCGGCGCGGGTCCGCTGGGAGGGACCGCGCACCGCCGCGGCGACCTCCCGGACGTTCCAGCAGCTGGCGCGACTGTGCGGCGCCGCGCCGGGGCGCCACGGACCGTTCGTGGAACGGGAGTTGCACCGCACCGAACTGCGTCGCGGCATGGAACGCCTCGCCGCCCTCCCGGCCGCCGAACGCCACCGGCTGCCCGGCATCTCCGCCCCGCGGGCCGCCCAGAGCCTGGCCGGTGCGGTGGTCGGCCACACGGCCATGACGCTGACCGGCCTGAAGTCGGTCACCATCTGCCCCTGGGCGATCCGGGAGGGCGTACTGCTGCGGCACATCGAGGACGGCGGCGCCTGGTGGGCGGAGGTCAGCACCCAGGGGGGCGATGACACGCCCTCGGGCGTCGGCGCCGTCCCCCTTCGTATCGCGACACCGGCACGCTGACCACGGCCTCGGTGGCCCGGCGCGCCGCGACCTCGCCCGGCCGCGCTCGTCGGCGTCCGCCGCGGGTCGCCCGCGCCGTACCGGGTACCCGGCGCGCATGACTCACGACCAGGACGGACCGACGCTGCCGCCGAGCCGGGGCCCTGTCTCCGCAGCCGTAGGCGCACACCTGACGGGGACGGGGCCGCTTCCCGCCGACGAGGACGTCCACGACGCGTCGGCGTACGGCGACGATCTGCAGCTGGCCCTCTACCTCTGCTACGAACTGCACTACCGCGGCTTCGCCGGAGTCGATCCCGACACGGAGTGGGACGCCGACCTGCTGAGGACCCGGGGCGCCCTGGAACAGCGGTTCCTGGCGGCCCTGCGCACGGACACCCCGGCCCACGACAGCCTCGACGCCGCGCTGAAGGAGCTGCTGGTGGAACCCGCCGACGGAACGGGCGTGAGCCACTACCTGCGCGACGAGGGCTCCCTGCGGCAGATACGCGAGTACGTGACGCAGCGCTCGCTCTACCACCTCAAGGAGGCCGACCCGCACGCCTGGGTCCTGCCCCGCCTGTGGGGGCGGGCCAAGGCGGGCATGGCGGCGGTGGAGTTCGACGAATACGGCGGCGGCCGGCCCGAACGCGTGCACGCACGGCTGTTCGCCGACATGATGACGGGCCTCGGCCTGGACACGGCGTACGGCCGCTATCTGGACGCCGCGTCCGCGGAGATGCTGGCCACCGTGAACCTGATGTCGCTGTTCGGCCTGCACCGGTCCCTGCGCGGCGCGCTGGTCGGTCACTTCGCGGCGGTCGAGATCACCTCGTCGCCGGGATCCCGGCGGCTCGCGGAGGCGATGCGGCGCACGGGCGCGGGGCCGGCCGCCGAGTTCTTCTACGACGAGCACGTGGAGGCCGACGCGGTCCACGAACAGGTCGTACGTCATGACGTCATCGGCGGCCTCCTGCAGAGCGAACCGCACCTCGCGCCCGACATCGCCTTCGGCATCGACGCCACGGGCCATCTGGAGGACCGCTTCGCCGCGCGATTGCTGACCGCATGGCGGGCGGGGCGCTCATCACTTCGGGATGCCGATACTTCCTGATATGTCGGGTACTCGTTGACGCGTGATGCCCCTTGGATACCTCACTCCTTTCGCGTCCCTCGCGCCCCTCGCACCCCTTGTCCTTCCGGGTGTCTACGCCCCGCAGCAGGACACGGCACTGCTGGCCGACGCGCTCTGCGACGAACCGCTCGCCCCGGCCGCCCACGTTCTCGATGTGGGCACGGGCAGCGGCGCCCTGGCCCTCGCGGCCGCGCGGCGCGGGACCCGCGTGACCGCGGTGGACGTCTCGTGGCCTGCGGTGTGCACGGCGCGGCTCAACGCGCGGCTGGCGCGTCGCCCCGTACGCGTCCTGCGGGGCAATCTCTTCGACCCCGTGGCCGGACAGTCCTTCGACCTGATCCTCGCCAACCCGCCCTACGTACCGACGCCCGCCACCGAGACGGCGCGACGGGGCCGGACCCGGGCGTGGAACGCGGGCGGCGACGGCCGTCTCGTGCTGGACCGGATCTGCCGGGACGCACCGCAACGGCTGCGCCCCGGTGGCGTGCTGCTCATGGTCCACTCCGCGCTCAGCGGACCCGCCGGCACCCTGGAACAGTTGCGCGCGGCCGGGCTGAAGGCCGCTGTGGCCCGGCGTCGCCGGATCGCCTACGGGCCGGTCCTGCGCGCCCGGGAGGGCTGGCTGCGAGAGCGCGGCATGCTGGCCAGTGACGACGACAGGGAGGAACTGGTGGTCATCCGTGCCGAACGACCGAGCTGACGCACCCCGCCGGGTCAGCCTGCAGCGCCGCGGGCCGCTCCTCGTGGAGGGCCCGGTCGAAGTCGAACTGGAGGACGGCACTGTCGTGTCGTCCGACCGCTTCCGCGTGGCCCTGTGCATGTGCCGCCGCAGCCGTACCTATCCCTGGTGCGACACGAGCCACCGCCGCAGCCGTCCGGGGCCCTGAACCGCACACACCCGTGCCCGCGAGCCCCTGCCCGCCGGGACCGGTCAGGCCAGGCCCGTCCGCCGCCAGGTCCCCTGCCATACGACCCACACATGGCCGTCGGGCCCGTGGTGGACGCGCAGTCCGTCGACGACGGCCAGGAGCGGGAGGTTCCGGGCGCTGCCGTGGCCGGCCGCGTCCAGGGTCACCACGGTGTCGTCGGTGGCCGCCACCGTGATGCCCACGTCGTCGGCGGTGAGCACGATCCGGCAGGCGTCGGCCGTGGTCCGCTCCAGAAGGCAGCGGCTCACGGAGTGCCCGGCGTCACGCACGGGGGCGATGAACCAGCCGGGCGCGTCGATCACCCTCGTCACCGCCGCCGCGGCGGCCTCCACCGCCAACTCCCCGTCCGCGCGGGCGAAGTGGGCGGTGAACCCCATCTCCAGCGCGGGTTCCAGGAGGCCGCACTCCGTCAGGAGCGGGGGCCCCTTCGAGGGGGGACTGATCGGGGTTCCCACCGCCACCCCCTGATTCAGCCAAGACGGACACCACAACGGACAGGACAGCGCTGCGGCCGGGGACTGGGGCGGCACAGCGACTCTACGACCCCGAACTCCGCCTTGAACAGGGCATGTTGCGCCAGAGCGTGCCATCGGAAGTCAATACTTCCGGGTGCGATTTCACCTGGACGAGTGAACCGGATCTTGCCCGGTCGCGATACAGGGATGCTTCGGCGGCGCCGGGGTAGCTACGCAGATCGAACAAACCCTCCCCTGCCGAGGTGGAGCCGCCATGCCGCCGGAACCCCAGGACCGCGCCGCCGACCCGCCCGAGGGCACGGCCGACGCGTCCGGGTCACCGGCGGCGAACCCCTACGCCCACAGCTATCCGCACGGCCGGTTCACCGTGGTCGAGGTCTCGGGTGAGCTCGACATGGCGACGGTGGGCTCCCTGGCCGAGCACCTCCGGGCGGCCGCCGAACGGCCCGTACCGGACGTACTGGTGGACCTGCGCGGGGTCGCGTTCTTCGACGGCTCGGGCCTGCGCGCGCTGTGCCGCGCCGAGTCCGGGGCACGGGAGCGCGGGGGTCGTCTGCGGATCGTCTGCGACCGGCCCCGCATCCACCGCCTGCTCGGCGCCGCGGGCCTGCTCGGTCGTTTTCCGCCCCTGGCGGACCTTCCCCCGGCATCCGACCCGGAGAGGGGGTCGCAAAGGGGACCCAAACACGGATCGGGAACCTGAGAGGTTCTCCTCAGGTTCCCGTTTGTTGCCGAGGGCCGGCCGACGGCCCCACTCCGTCCGGCCGGCCCCCGTTGCGAGATCACGCGGCGCCCGCTGCGAGGCCCGCACTCCCCAGCTACGAGCTCTCGATCGACGCCCACAGAAACCGCGTGACCCCGGTCCCTCAGAACGTGAAGACGGTCATCCCGGAGGAGTTCTTCACGCACTCGTTGGCGAAGGTGCGCTCATAGGAGACGCGCTTGCCCTGCCAGACGCCGACGGCGGTGACGACCACGGGGTCGAACTGCTTCGTACACATCGCCTCGTCTCTGCCGGAGAGGGCGTCGAAGTCCCCGCCGTACGCGCGAAGTTCCGCGCAGGCCTCGATCGCGGCCGGATGGGTTCCGGACGCGGTCGGCGCGCAGTTCAACGTGACGGCACGCTCGGGGGTGGCGGTGGCGGCGCTGTACCCGTGGCCCACGGTGAGAACCAGGGCGGACGGGGCGTAGAGCCCGGACGAGGCCGGGTGGGGGGCGGCGTGGGCTCCCCCGGCGAGGGGCCCGCAGACGGCGGTGGCCGTCAAGGTGAGAGTCGCTGCCCAGCGCGCGGTGTTCGGCATTGTGTGCATCCTTCCGCTCAATTGAACGCCGTACCAGCTCGGTTGAGTGCCGGTGCGGCGAGCGCGAGTCTGCCGAGTCCGGGGCGGAAACACACATCGACCCCATGGGTTTCAGTAACCTTCAGTATTGAATCAGTGGCGCGAAGTTACGGAATTCGAACATGCACGCCCTGTAACCAGGCGGCCACTGATCTTCGAAAGCGGTTCACTGGCCGGTTTTGCGCGGCTCTGCAATAGGCCTGAAACATTCCGGTTCAGCCCTCGGCGGACCTTGGCCTCATCCCTTGCTCCGCGCTCACTGCAGAGTAATGCTCATTACATGATTACAACGGAGCAGAACGAGAAGCTGCGCGGCTGGTTCGCCGGCCGCCTGCCCGACGACCTCTTCGAGACGCTGGTGGAGGTGACGGTCGACCGCGAGGAGATCACCGTCATCGGCCGCATCCCCCGGCCCCGGCTCGCCGAAGGCGCCTCGGAGGCCGAGACGGACGCGGCCGTCGAGGCACGGATCCAGGAATTCAGGGAGCGCACCCGCGAGGAGCGGGTCGCGGTGGCGCGCGAAGCGGAGCACCGGTTCCGCAAGAAGGTCTCCTGGGGCGTGGAGTGCGACGGCGAGCGCGCGCTGTTCACGCACATCGCCGCGCCCGTCATGACCCGACTGCGCCAGCCCGAGCGCCAGGTGCTCGACACGCTCATCGCCGCCGGCGTCGCCCGCAGCCGCAGCGACGCCCTCGCCTGGTGCGTACGCCTGGTCCAGCGGCACACCGACGACTGGCTCACGGAGCTGCGGGACTCACTGGAACACGTGCAGCGCGTACGGGCTCAGGGGCCGGACGCGGAACCGCAGGAGACCGGGCCCAAGGACACGCCACCCAACGCGGAATGACCGATTCGGCCGGCGTATTCGTCCACTGACGGCACGAAAGATGGATGAACCGTCCTCTGGTGCGGGTCCTGCGCGGCGCTTTAACGTCGGCAGACCCCTTGAGGACGGCATCCGCTCGGGCCGCACACCCCCGCCGTCACCGGCCGGCCGTCCGCTCCACCGCGCCACCACGCGCTCCGCCGCCGCCCCTGAGCTGGAGCCCCCTTGTCCTCCCTGCCCGACAACGCCCCCGCCACCCCGCCCCCGTCCCTCACCGAGGTCGAGACGCACGGCGTCGAGCGCATCCCCGACGCGGACCGCACCGCGACGCCGCTGGATCTGTTCCGTGTCGCCTTCGGCGGCGCGAACACCTTCTCCACCTGCGTGCTCGGCGCCTTCCCCATCCTCTTCGGCCTGTCCTTCTGGCAGGGACTCGCCGCCACCCTCCTCGGCGTCGTGGCGGGTGCGCTGATCCTGTGCCCGATGGCCGTCTTCGGTCCGGTCAACGGCACGAACAACGCGGTCTCGTCCTCCGCGCACCTGGGCGTGCACGGCCGTGTGGTCGGCTCGTTCCTCTCACTGCTCACGGCCGTCGCCTTCTTCTCCATCTCCGTGTGGAGCTCCGGCGACGCCCTGGTCGGCGGCGCCCACCGCCTCTTCGGCCTGGAGCGCAGCACCCTTGCCTACGTCGTCGCGTACGCGCTGTTCGCCGCCCTGGTGCTCGTGGTCTGCGTCTACGGCTTCCGGTTCATGCTGTTCGTCAACAAGATCGCGGTGACCTCGGCGACCCTGCTGTTCCTGCTCGGCGCGATCGCCTTCGCCGGTGACTTCGACCCCTCGTACACCGGTGTCTTCACGGACTCCGCCGACGCGGCGACGCGGTCGATGTTCTGGCCGTCGTTCATCGGCGCCGCGCTGATCGTGCTGTCCAACCCCGTGTCCTTCGGCGCCTTCCTCGGCGACTGGTCGCGCTACATCCCCGCGAGCGCCCCGCGCCGTACGGTGATCGGCGCCGCGTTCCTATCGCAGATCGCGACCCTGCTCCCGTTCGTGTTCGGCCTGGCGACGGCGAGCATCATCGCGAAGCAGGCGCCGAAGTACGTCGACCCCGCGGCCCCCGACTTCGTGGGCGGGCTGCTCGCCGTCTCGCCGAGCTGGTTCTTCCTGCCGGTGTGTCTGCTGGCGCTGATCGGTGGCATGTCGACGGGCACGACGTCGCTGTACGGGACCGGGCTCGACTTCTCCTCGGTGTTCCCGCGCCTGTCGCGGGTCCAGGCGACCGTGCTGGTCGGCGTGTTGTCGATCGCCTTCATCTTCGTCGGGCGATTCGGGTTCGACCTGGTGCAGTCCATCTCGACCTTCGCCACCATGATCATCACCTGCACGACTCCGTGGATGGTCGTGATGATGCTGGGCTTCTGGACGCGGCGCGGCTGGTACGACCCGGACGCGCTCCAGGTCTTCAACCGCCGTCAGCGCGGCGGGCGTTACTGGTTCGCGCACGGCTGGAACTGGCGTGGCATGACGGCCTGGTGGGTGGCCGCGGTGATCGGCGTGCTGTTCACGAACATCCCCGGACAGTTCGTCGGGCCGCTCGGCGATCTGGCGAACGGCGTCGACATCAGCCTGCCGCTCTCGCTGGCCGTCGCCGCCGTCCTGTATCTGGCCCTGCTGCGGATCTTCCCCGAACCGCGGGCGGTGTACGGCCCCCGGGGTGCGCGTCTGGCCCGTACCGTGGACGTGCCGGTGCCGGAGATCACCGGGCCCGGCGCGGAGAGGAACGACGCTCCGCCCGTACTCGCCGTCGAGGGCAGCTGATGGAGACCTGGTTCGATCTGTCCGTTCCGCTGGGCACCGGGATGCCCGTGTATCCGGGTGACCCGCGGGTCGACGTCTCCCGCGCCCTCAGGGTCGCCACGGACGGGGTCAACGTCCTGAGCCTGCACATGGGTTCGCAGTCGGGCACGCATGTGGACGCGCCGTACCACGTGAACTCGGCCTGGCCGACCCTGGACCAGTTGCCGCTGGACCGCTTCACAGGCCCTGCCGTCGTGGCCGACGTCCGGGGGCTGCCGGCGCGGGCGCCGATCACGCCCGACCTGCTCGCTCCGGCGCTCGCCCAGCTCCGGTTGATGCCGGGCGCCATCCTGCTGCTCGCCACGGGCTGGTCGGCGTACTGGGGCACCGACGACTATCCGGCCCACCCCTGGCTGACACCGCAGGCGGCCGAGGCCGTCGTCAACGCGGGCGTCCGCACGATCGGCATCGACGCGCTCAGCGTGGACCCGACCGGCGACGCCGACCTCCCCGCCCACCGCGCGCTGTGCGGCCCGGGAGGCGTGATCGCCGAGAACCTGACCGGCCTGGACCGGCTGCTGGGCCGGCGCAGCATCGAGGTCTTCCTCTTCCCGCTGCACCTGCCCGGAGCGGACGGCGCCCCGGTCCGGGCCGTCGCCCGCGTCGGGTAGCCGCTGAGTCGCGCGCTCACGGCCTGATCGTCCGCGCGATGTCCAACGTCAGCCGCTGCCAGGGATCCCGCGGGTCCCGCCCGGTGAGGTCGTGGATGCGGCGCAGGCGGTAGCGCAGGGACTGCGGGTGCAGATGGAGTTCGCGTGCCGCGGCGTTCGCGGAACCGCGGTCGATGTACGCGGTGAGCGCCGCCAGCAGGTGGCCCTGGCCCGGGTCGGCGAGCGGGCCGAGGACCAGCCGGGCGATGTGGTCCGGCGCGGCGGCCGGGTGCCCTGCGAGCAGGGCGAGGACGTGGGCGTCGGCGTCGGTGAGGACCCGGCCGGGCCGGTGCGCGTGGGCGGGTGCCGTGTCGAGCGCGTCGGCCGCGAGGCGATGGGCGACGGCGACGCGGTCCAGCCCCTCACCGGTGATCGCACAGCCGCGCCAGGCCTGCCGGTCCAGGGCGGTTTCCGCCCGCTCGACGGCGCCGGCGGGGAACAGCAGGACGGCACGCGAGCCGCGGATGGTCGACAGCAGCGGCCCCGCGCCGTCCAGTGCGTCGGCCAGTCCCGTCGCGGCCTCGAACGACATGTCCGCTCCGCCCGCGGCCGCCGGTTCGGCCACCAAAAGGCAGTAAGGGTCCGGGAGTTGCACGCCCAGCCGAGCCGAGCGGTCCGTGAGCGCGCCCACCGAGGCGTGCCGCCCGGCGATCAGGTCGTCGAGCAGCAGCCGCAGCGCCCGGTCGCGGTTCCCGGCGAGGTCCTCGCTGGTCGCGGCGTACGCCGTGGCCATCTCCTCCGAGAGCGTGTCCAGCGCGTTCAGCAGCATCCGGGCCAGCGCGAAGGCGTCGGCGGCCACGAGATCCGGCGCACGGGCCGCGATCTCGTCGGTGAGCACGGTCGCCGCCACGCGGTAGGCGCGCAGCACCGCCTGCACGGGTCGCCCGTCCGCGGCGCGAGCCGCCGCGATGCCCCGGAAGCGGCGCAGGTCGGCGGGGTCCAGCGCGGAGTCGGTCGCCCAGAGGTGCAGCAGCCGGTCCAGCCCCCAGGCGGCGATCGCCCGTACCTCCGGCAGTCGGCTGTCGTCCAGCGCGGCGTACACCGGAACCTGTTCGTGGACCGCGGCGACGACGGCCTCCACCACCCGCGGGTCGGCGACCATCTCCTGGCGGACACGGGCCCGGGCCTTCGAGGGCTTGCTTGTCACACCTTGATGATGTCAGCCGCGCGATGTGCGTACCACGGTGGACGGACCTTGTCACAGTGGCCAGGATCGTCGACGTACAGCGCGGTCTCAAGGACGAGAGGCGGGACGTACGGGATGACCAAGCACTGGGCCGACTTCCAGTACGAGATCTATCTGAACGGCATGACGGGCGCCGTACCTCGGCTGCCCACCGATCTGACCCGGCTGGAGGAGCTCACCGAACAGCGGCTCGGCCCTGGGCCGGTCGGCTATGTGGCGGGCAGCGCGGGGACCGGCAGCACCGCCCGCGCCAACCGGGCCGCTTTCGACCGGCGCAGGATCGTGCCGCGCATGCTGCGCGATGTGCACGAACGCGACCTGTCCGTCGAGGTGCTCGGGCGGGCGCTGCCGGCGCCGGTGGCCCTCGCACCGATCGGCGTGCTGTCGATCATGCACCCGGATGCCGAGTCCGCTGCCGCTCGCGCCGCCGCCGCGCAGGGCGTGCCGTACATCCTGTCCTCGGCGTCCAGCACCCCCATCGAGCAGGTCGCCGAGGCGATGGGCGACGCGGAGCGCTGGTTCCAGCTGTACTGGGCCAAGGACCGCGAGGTCACCCGCAGCTTCCTGAACCGCGCGAAGGCGGCGGGCTACACCGCGCTCTTTGTCACCCTCGACACCCCGCTGCTGGCATGGCGGCCGCGCGACCTCGACCAGGCGTACCTGCCGTTCCTGCACGGCGTGGGCACCGCCAACTACTTCTCCGACCCGGCGTTCCGGGCGGGCCTGGCCAAGCCGGTGCACGAGGACCCGAACGCGGCCGTGATGCACTTCGTCGGCATGTTCGCGGACCCCGGGAAGACCTGGCCGGACCTCGCGTTCCTGCGGGAGAACTGGGACGGGCCGATCGTCCTCAAGGGCATCCTGCATCCGGACGACGCCCGCCGCGCCGCCGACGCCGGGATGGACGGGGTGGTCGTCTCCAACCACGGCGGCCGTCAGGTCGCGGGCTCCGTCGCGGCCGCCGACGCGCTGCCGAGGGTGGTGGAGGCGGTCGGCGACCGGCTGACCGTCCTGTTCGACAGCGGGATCCGCACGGGCGACGACATCTTCAAGGCGCTCGCGCTCGGAGCGAAGGCCGTCCTGGTCGGGCGGCCGTACGCCTACGGGCTCGGCCTGGACGGACAGGCGGGCGTCGAGCACGTCATCCGCTGCCTGCTCGCCGAGTTCGACCTCACGCTGGCGCTGTCCGGACACGCGGGTCCCGGCACGCTCGGCTCCGACGACCTGATCGAGGAAACCGCATGACCACAGAGCAGAACGCCCCCAGGAACGTACTCGCCGTCGTCTCGCCCCATGTGGGCGGGCGCACCGCCGGGGCCGCGCTCGCCTCCGTCTTCCCCGGGGAGGCCCGCGTCACCGTCGTCGAGGCGACGGACGAGGACCCGGGCGCGCTGCGCGAGGCCCACGTCATCATCACCGGACTCGGCCCCGTCACGGCCGAACACCTCGCAGCCGCACCGGAGCTGGAGCTCGTCCAGTGCGCCAGCCACGGCTTCGACTACGTCGACGTGGAGGCCGCCCGCGCCAAGGGTGTGCCGGTCTGCAACATCGGCTCCAGCGGGGCCGAGAAGCAGAACGTGGCCGAGCAGACCTTCGCCCTGATGCTGGCCCTCGCCAAGCAGCTGGTCCCGGCACACACCGCACTCGTCGACGCCGACTGGGCACTGCCGCGGCTGCAGCAGTCCATCACGGAGCTGTCCGGCAAGACCCTCGGCATCGTCGGGCTCGGACACATCGGCGAGGAGGTCGCCCGCCGCGCGCTCGCCTTCGACATGAGCATCGTGTACGCGGGCCCGCGCGCCGCCGAGACCGAGGCACGGCTCGGCGCAGCACGCCATGTCGAGCTCGACGAACTGCTGAGCATCAGCGACTACGTCACGCTGCACGCGCCGCTCACCCCCGAGACCCGGCATCTGCTGAACGCCGAGCGGCTCGCCCTGCTCAAGCCCACCGCGTTCGTGGTCAACACGGCACGGGGCGCCCTCATCGACCAGGACGCCCTCGCGGACGCCCTGGAGGCGGGCACCCTGGCCGGGGCGGGACTCGACGTCTTCGACCCCGAACCGCCCACCCCGGCCCTGCGGTTGCTCAAGGCCCCGAACGTGGTGCTCTCCCCGCACGTCGCGGGGGTCACGCGCGAGACGCTCGTACGCATCGCACTGGCCGCCGTCCAGAACGCCGCCGACTTCATGGCGGGCAAACCACCGCGGGACGTGGTGTCCTGACGCATCGTCAGTACGTGCGCGCCAGGGGGGTTTTTGAAGGTCCTGTGCGGTGCCCGCGGTGTTCGGTGCGTGCCCTCGGCGTGCCGGACGAAGGCCCTCGTACTGGACGTACTCGGGGCTTCGGCCGGTGCGGCAAGGGTGCGTGCCGGGCGCCGCGGGTGCTGTGGGGGACTTTCACAACACCCCCTGGAGGCCCACCCCCGTGGGAAGGTCGGGCAGCCGCACGGGCAGCGGGAGCACGGGCGCCGGTCTCGCTTCGTCGTCGACGGTCACCACCCGGCGCTCCTGGTAGGTCTCCGGCGGGTTCTCCTCCGGGGTGTTCGAAGCGGCGGGTGCGGCCGTCCCCTGTGCGTCGGGCAGGTCGGTCGTACCCGGTGCGGGCGGCGGGTCGCTGACGGGATGCGAAGAAGGCTGCGCCGTCCCCGCGATCGACAGCGACTCGCGACCGATCGACGAGAAGTCGGTCTGCCACCGTTGCGCGTCGGAGCCGTCGCGGACCTTGACTACGATGTCAGAGCCCGGATCGGTACTGGTCGGCGCAAGCGCGAGGCCCTCCTTCCGGCGGGGCAGCAGTTCACCTCGTACGGTGAGGTCGTAGCGCACGTCCTGGGCGTGGGCGTTCTTCTCGCCGACGCACCGCCTCAGTACGACGACGCCGTCGTCCTCGTGGGAGTCGAGGCACAGTTCGGGGTCGGCGATGCTGCGCAGCAGGCCGTCGTCGCCCAGGGACCACTGCTGGGTCCACGCCGACGAGCACGCCGCCAGTTTGGTGCCGGCACCCGACTTCGCCTTGCCGCCCCGAATGTCCATGCACAGGTCGGCAGCGAGGTCGCGGAGCCGGGTCTGCTCCAGGGCCGTGGGCACTCCCTTCGAGGCGGGCGGTGACGACGACACGGCGGGCGGGGTCCCCGAGCCCGCGGGCGGTGCCAGCGTGCGGGTGCTGCTCGCTCCCGTGGAGGCCGTGGGATCGGAGCCGCCGTCGTCCTCGGACCACAGACTGGCGGCGAGAATGGTCACGAGCAGGCCCGCCGAGACCAGTCCCGCCCCCGTCAGCAGTGCCTTCGCGTGCCGTTCCCCGGGCGGGGTCCGGCGGCCCGGCGCGGGGATCTGGGCCAGCAGACGGTGACGCCCGCCGCCACTGGCGTGGCCCCCGCCACCGGGACGGCCACTGCCCCCCGACCGGCCTCCGCCGCGCGAACGCTTGCCGGTGAAAGGCCCCCCTCCTCGGGGGCGCATTCCCTGCCGTGCGCGCCCGGGGCGTGATTCGAGATACCGTCGCGCGCCCCAGCCGAGCACCGCATCGGCGAGCAGAACACCCAACCCGCCCTCGAAATGGCTGAGTTGCTCAGCGGCGGAACGGCAGTACCGGCAGTCCAGCAGATGCTGCTGGACATCGGGGAGCAGGGCACCGCCCCGGCGAATCGGGACGTCCAGCAACCGGTTGTTGAATCGGCATTCCTTGGTCGGTGCGAGTTCCCGGTGGGAGCGCACCAAGGCCTCCCGGAATTGCTCCCGGGCCCCTTCCAGAGCGACCGACGCCGCGTCGGGATCCATGCCCGACAGACCAGCTGGTACGGATATGTGCTCGGCCTCGACCTCGGTGTGCCACAGCAGGCAGCGGGCAAGCCCGGGGAGCGCGTGGAATGAACGCTCGGTGAGCTTCCGATTTTCCGCCGTCATGGACTTCGCCGCGCGCATCCCGCGCCCTCCGGCGGGTTTCCTCAAGTCCGGCAGAACGCTGGATATCCGCTCCTCCGCGGACCAGCGACGGACGGTGTCCCGCACCGCGACGAGGAGGTCGGGCCGCACGGCGGCTCCGGTGTCCCCCTGCCCGAGGTGGTCGATCACTTGGTGGAAGGAGGCCGCGGTGACCATCGAGGCGACGTTCGCCGACGAGGCGAGGCAGATGACGGCGTAGTCGTGCGCCGACTGCCAGTGCCGCGCCATGAGCAGGGCGACGGGATGAGCGGCCTCTCCCTCCGGGCGGCCGCGCAGCTGGGCCGCGAGGCTTTCGTCGGATTCCCCGGCAGCGGCACCGGGGCCCGGTGCATAAGGGGGACGAGGGGGGTGGGGGGTGTGCAAGAGCGGAGTCCTTCCAAGGTGCAAGGTGGCACACAGAAGTTCGCCCGCCGAAAAGGGGCTTCCGATTGGTGCGTACCTTTTTGGCGGTGCGCCAGGAAAACGGCGGGCCACGAAGGCCGCTCGACGGCCATCGGCCAAGAGCTTTCTGAGCTCGTCGGCGGTCCGGAATTGCGACCAGCGATTCGGGCCGTGCCATTGACCATGCGCAGGTCACCCTTGCACAACACGCTCATGACCAACAAGGCACTTGGGCAACATCCGCCTCATTGAAAGAAAGTCAGACACTGCGGCAACTCGGTCGCGTCGCACCGGCTTTCGAAATTCCATGCGCCCCGTGTGAACCGTGCGCACGCGCCGGTGCCTCGCGCACGCTCCCGGCGCACACAACCCCGTAGTCCACTGGAACCGGCCCTTCTCGGAGGCCCCGCGCAGGACGGCGGCTCTCCCGCGCGAAACGGGCCGCCGACCCCGATTCCTCCCGCCCTCGGTCGGCGGCCCCGAGGGCGGGTCGCCCGTCACCCCGTCCCGTGCGAACGGGGGTTGGCGGCCGCGCCTTCGGTGCTGATCAGGACGACGGTCGCGGCGGATTCCAGTACGAGCCCCTGGGCGACGGCGGCGCGGACGCCCGCCAGGGACGCGGCACCGCATGGCCCGCTGGAGATTCCCAGTGCGGCGAGGTCGCGGGCCGCGCGGGCACTCCCGGAGTCGCTGACGGCGACGGCCGCGTCCAGTCCGTCCCTGAGGAAGGGCCAGGCGAGGCCGGACGGGGTGCCGCAGTTCAGGCCCGCCATGGCGGTGTCCCCGGTGGGGACGCTCAGCGGCCGGCCGTGGGTGAGGCCGGTCAGGACGCAGGGGGCCGCGTCGGGCTCCACGGACAGCAGGGACGGGCCCGGGGCGGGACGGCTGCGGTAGTGCGTGACGGCCGCCTGGGCGAGCGAGCCGACGCCGACCGGCACGGCCACCAGGTCGGGCGACTCGGCCCCCGCGGCGGCCAGTTGGTCGTCGACCTCGGCGAACAGGGTGGAGTAGCCCTCGACGATCCAGCCCGGGATCTCCTCGTAGCCCGGCCAGGCGGTGTCCTGCACCAGGACGGAGCCCGGCTCCTTGGCGACCTCGGCGGCCCGGCGGACCGCTTCGTCGTAGGGGCCGTCGACGTGGGTCACGCGTGCCCCTTCGGTGGCGATGGCGTCCGCCGCGGCCGGGTGCACGCCCTTGGGCACGAGGACGTGGGCGCGCTGCCCGAGGAGCCGGGCGGTGCGGGCCACGGCCCGGCCGTGGTTGCCGTCGGTGGCGGTCACCAGGGTGAGCGGACCGTCGGCCGCGGCGAGGAGGCGGTGGATCGCCCAGGAGGCACCCAGCACCTTGAAGGCGGGCAGGCCGAGCCGGTTCGACTCGTCCTTGACGAAGACCCGAGCGACACCCAGATCGGCGGCCAGCGCGGGGAGTTCGGTCAGCGGGGTGGGGGCGTAGCCGGGCAGGGAGGCGTGGAAGACACGGACGTCGGCGGGCGCGGGAGCGCACGTCCAGAGCCGGGCGGCGGATCGGGTGAGCAGGGGCATGCGGTCACCGTGTCATGTCGCGCGCCCGGCAGGCCTCAGATCTGCCAGGACCGCAGCCGGTCGGCGGCTGCGTAGACGTCGACCTTGCCGGAGATCAGGTCGCGGGCGAGGTCCACGAGAGCTCCGTACGGCGGGTCGATGCCGACGCCGCTGACGAACATGTACGCCACCGCCGTGGAGCACGCGAACCGGGCGTTGGCCGAGGGCAGCGGCTTCAGCAGGGCGAGGGTGTGCAGCAGGGCGGCGGCACGCCAGGCGGGGTCGGAGTCGACGCCGAGCTTGGGCGGGTCGACGCGGTGGCGGGCGACGGCGGCGACGAGGGCCGAGAAGTCGTTGACCGTGGGCTGGTCGGGCAGGACCTCTTCGTGGCGCTGGAGCAGCCAGGGCACGTCGATGTGGATGACAGGGGCCATGGGTCAGGCGGCCCGCCCCTCGCCCGTGCCCGGTGGTTCGTCCTCGGGGAAGGCGGCCGCGAACTCGTCCGCGTGCGCGGCGAAGAACTGCCGGAAGACCTCCGCGCCTTCCTGCAGCGCCCTGTGCCGGACGATGTCGGCGGCTGCCGCCTCGCGCACCAGAGCCTTCATCGACGTTCCTCGCTCCTTGGCGATCTGCCGCAGGTCCTCTAGCTCACGCTCACTGAACTCCACATTGAGAGCTGGCATGCCCTCACGGTACCGCGCGGGTACTTACTCGTAAATACTCCCAGCTCAACGGGCATTCGTTGCGGTACCGCAAGGGTGTGAGCGCGATGTCCGATTCCCGCCGGTCACCGCCGCGTCGCAGGACCAGACTCGTAGGCGTCAAGAGGCACGCAGCACGAGAGGTGAGAAGCGATGACGGACGCGACGATGACGACGCACGCAACCATCACGAGGTACACGACAGTCGACAGCCCCCTCGGTGAGCTGCTTCTCGTCGGCCGGGGGTCGGCGTCCGCGGGGGTCGCCCTCGCCACGGTGTCCATGCCGGGGCAGCGCAATGCACCCGCCGTCCAAGGGACCTGGCGGCGCGACGACTCCGTGTTCGCCGAGGCCGCCCGGCAGATCTCCGCGTACTTCGCGGGGCGGCTCACCGCCTTCGAGCTGGAGTTCGCCGTCACCGGCACCGACTTCCAACGGCGCGTGTGGCGCGCGGTGGAAGAGATCCCGTACGGCACGACGACCACGTACGGCGCACTCGCCACGCGTCTCGGCGTGCCGCGCGCCGAGGTGCGGGCGCTGGGCGCGGCGATCGGGGCCAACCCCCTGCTGCTGGTACGCCCCTGCCACCGGGTGATCGGGGCGGACGGCTCGATGCGCGGTTACGCCGGCGGTGTCGAACGCAAGGTCCGGCTGCTCACCCACGAGGGCGCGCTGCAGCCGATGCTCACCACCGGCTGACCGTTGCGACCGACCCTCGCGACCCATGGAGCCGACCCAAGGACCACGTCATGACCTTCACCCCCGCACAGGCCGCCCGCCGGGTCGACGCCACCGACTGGGCGGCGCTGGCGGAGGAACTGGACGCCTACGGCTGCGCGTCCACTCCCCCGCTGCTGACCCCGGCCGAGTGCCGTGACCTCGTCGGACTGTACGAGCGGCCGGAGCTGTTCCGGACCACCGTCGACATGGCACGGCACCGGTTCGGTTCGGGCGAGTACCGCTACTTCACCCACGACCTGCCTCCCCGGGTCGCCGCCCTGCGGACCGCGCTGTACCCGCGGCTGCTGCCGATCGCCCGCGACTGGGCGACCCGGCTCGGCCGCCCGGCGCCATGGCCGGACTCCCTGGAGGAGTGGCTTTCCCTGTGCCACGGGGCGGGCCAGGACCGCTCCGCACAGATCCTGCTGCGCTACGGGGCGGGAGACTGGAACGCCCTGCACCGCGACGTCTTCGGTGACATGGTCTTCCCGCTCCAGGTCGTGATCGGCCTGGACGCCCAGGGCACCGACTACACGGGCGGCGAGTTCCTCCTCGTCGAGCAGCGCCCCCGCGCCCAGTCCCGGGGCACCACGGCCGTCCTCGCGCAGGGCCACGGCCTGGTCTTCACGACCCGGGACCGCCCGGTGCGCACCCGGCGCGGCTGGTCGGCCGGCGCGATGCGGCACGGCGTGAGCACCGTGCGCTCCGGCCGCCGGCACGCGCTGGGCCTGGTCTTCCACGACGCGGCGTGACGCCCGACGCCTTGCTCAGCCTGAGAAGGTGACGGGCCTGCCGGTCTCCGCGTACGCCTTGAGGGCGGTGAACTTGGCGGCCCAGGCGTAGGTGAAGTTGCGGTAGGCGTCGTGCTGGTCCGGGAAGCCCGCGTGGGTGAAGCGCAGCAGCACGCCGCCCTCGGGGACGTCGACGATCTCGTACGTCTGCACGGTGCCGGTCCACGGGCCGTTCCCGCCCTCCAGCACCAGGCGCCGGTCGCCCGACTCCGTGACGAGCAGGCGCCAGGACTCCGGCTCCCCCGGGAAGGTCAGCGCGTGTGCCGCGCCGACGCCTTCCCCGACCACCGCCTCCGGGGTCAGCCAGCTGCGTATGCCGGTCTCGGTGGCGACGGCGTCCCGGACGGTGTCCGCCTCGGCCTCGATGGTCAGCTGCATGGCTATGTCGGCCATCGGATGTCCTCTCGGAGTCTGGAGCCTGCATCTCGTGGAAGTCCGGTACAACCGTCCTGGGACGGGGAGAACGAGGGCGCCCCGGGCCCGCCGCCGGCGGGCCCGCGCGCCACGCCGTCAGCTCTGCCGCCACAGCCCGCGCCGGCGGTAACCCGCCTCCCAGAAGAGCCGGTTGAGGACACGGACGGGCGGCGGCAGCACCCCGAGGAACCGGGCGCGGTCGGCGGACGGGATGCCGTCGACGATCCACGGCACGAAGAGCGCCGCACCGCGCAGTCCCTGCTGCCGACGGATACGGCCGGTGAAGGCGCCCCAGTCCGCGGCCGTCAGCGCCTCCTGGATCAGCGGCAGGGCGCTCTCCTCCTCGTGCCGGAGGTGCTCGTCGAGGGCGCTCGAAAGCGCCTCGACCCGTTCGGGCAGGTTCCCTGACCGGCCGGCGAGCGCCGCGTCCACGGAGGTGAGCAGCGGGTCGAGGCGGGCGTGCTCCGCCTCCATCTCGGCGAGGAGGGTGATGTCCTGGGGCCGCTCGGTGACCCTGCGCTGCACGCGCGGCCACAGGTCGCTGTCCTCGGCGGTGTGGTGGATGTGCAGCTGGTGCAGGAAGTTGTCCCATCCCGCGCGGACCGCGGGGGTGGCGGCGGTGCCGTCCGCCGCCGCCTTGCCGAGGCGTTCCAGGTCGCGCCGGAAGGCGTCGTGGGCGGCGTACATCGGGGTGAAGTCGATCGTCATGAGGTGGCTTCCTCCAGTTCGGGTTCGTACACGGGCAGGGCGTGCGGGTTGGCGGACGGCCCGCGGTGGCGGCGTACGGCCAGGCAGGCGAGCGCGCCGGCCAGCAGGGCCGCGGCGGAGACGAGGACCGCGGGGCCCATCGCGTCCACGAAGCCATGGCCGAAGACCTGGCCGCCGAGGGCGCTCATACGGTCGGCGACGTCGTGCGGCACACCCGCCGGAACGCCGCCCGACTGCCGGGCGTTGACATCGGACTCCGCGTGGGAGAAGGCGTCGACGAAGCCGTCGCGGTAGGCCGCCGGCAGCTGCCCGGCACGCTGCCTTGCCTGGTCGCTCAGCGAGTCGGCGAGCTGCGCCTGCAGCACGGCGCCGACGAGGGCGCCCGCGAGCACCGAACCGACCTGTCGCAGCGCGTTGTTGACACCCGAGGCCGCGCCGGACAGACGTGCCGGTACGTTGCGCATGACCTCCGTGGCCATCGGTGCGAAGGTGCAGCCGGCGCCCAGGCCCGCGAGGAAGAGCGGGAAGGCGACGGCGGTCCAGCTCGAACCGGTGTCGACGGCGGCGACGATCCAGATCAGCGCCGCTGCCCAGGCCAGCAGCCCGGTCATCAGGATGTACTTGCCGCCGACCTTGTCCGACAGGACGCCCGCCGGGCCGGCCGTCACGAACGAACCGAGGGCGAGGGGCAGCAGCACGAGCCCGGACTTGAGGGCGCTGAAGCCCAGCACCGACTGAAGGTAGATCGTCAGCGGCAGGAACATCCCGATGACACCGAACGACACCGTGATGCCGACGAAGTTGAGGAGCGTGAAGCTGCGGTCCTTGAAGAGGGAGAACGGGACGAGCGGCTCGTCGGCCTGCCGGCGGCGCTCGTGGAGGAGGAACCCGGCGAACAGCGCCGCCGCCGCGCCGAACAGTGCGAGGATCCCGCCGTTCCAGTCGTAGCGCTGCCCCTCGGTGAGGCCGAAGGCCAGGCAGAACAGGGCGGCCGATGCGAGGACCACGCCGAGGGTGTCGAAGCGGTGGCCTACCGTGCGGCGCTGCCCGCCCGGGATGATCGCCGCCGCGAGGGCCAGGACGAGGACGCCGAGCGGCAGGTTCACGTAGAAGATCCACCGCCAGTCGAGGTGGGTGATCAGCGCGCCGCCGATGATCGGACCGAGCGCGCCGGAGATGCCCGCGACGCCGCCCCAGACGCCCATGGCCACGCCGCGCCGGTCGGCCGGGAACACCTCGGCGATGATCGACAGGGTCTGCGGCATGAGCAGCGCGGCGCCGAGGCCCTGCACCGCGCGGAAGGCGATCAGCTGGGCCGGGTCCTGCGCGAGGCCGCAGGCCAGGCTGGCCACGGTGAACAGGGCGACGCCGGACATGAACAGGTTCCGCTTGCCGCGCAGGTCGCCGAGGCGGCCGGCGGTGATCAGCAGGACGGCCAGGGCGAGTGTGTAGGCGTTGACCACCCACAGGATCTCGTCGAGGGAGGCGTCCAGGTCCTCCCCCAGGTCGGGGATCGCGATGTTCACGATCGTCAGGTCGAGCAGTGTCATGAAGAACCCGAGGGAGAGCGTGATGAGGATCGCCCAGGGGTTGCCGTGCCATTTCTTGAACACGATGCCGGTCTCCTTGTGGTCGGACTCGCGTTCAAGAGGGCGCCGGTCGCGGGCGGCGTGACGCCGTGAGACGTACGTCACTCTTGGCCGTGCGATGTCACATTCGGACCCCCTGTTCGGCTCGGAGTAGTGAGCCCACCCAGGGAGGCAAGGCATGTCCGAGGGGACCGACACCGCGACCCAGGTGTTCGTCGACCACCGCGAGCTGCTCTTCGCGATCGTCTACAACATGCTCGGCAGCGTCGCCGACACCGAGGACGTTCTGCAGGAGACATGGCTGTCGTGGACGGGCCGACGGCACGGCTCGCCCCTCGACGGGATCACCAACCCGCGCGCCTACCTCGTCCGCATCGCGGTGAACCACGCGCTCGCGCGGCGCGCGGTCATCACCCGCCGACGCGAGACGTACGTCGGCCCGTGGCTGCCGGAGCCCCTGCTCGACGAAGCCGCCCCCGACAACTCCGCCGAGCGTGCTCTGCGCTCCGAGTCGGTGTCGCTGGCGATGCTCGTGGTCCTGGAGTCGCTCACCCCGCTGGAGCGGGCGGTCTTCGTCCTCAACGAGGTGTTCGGCTACGCCCACACCGAGATCGCCGAGGTCCTCGACCGCAGCCCGGCGGCGGTGCGCCAGCTCGCGCACCGGGCCCGGCAGCACGTGCACGCCCGCCGTCCGCTCTACCGCGCCCATCCGCGCGTACGGCAGCAGGCGACGGAACGTTTCGTGGAGGCCGCGCTCGGCGGTGACATCGCCGCGCTGATGGAGATCCTGGCACCGGACGTCACGGTGTGGACGGACGGCGGCGGCAAGGCGCGTGGGGCCGGGCTGCGCCCGGTGCACGGCCGCGACAAGGCGGCTCGCCTGCTGGCCGGCTACGCCACCCACCGCGGGGCTGGCCTGGAGGTCCGCTACCGGCGCGTCAACGGCGACGACTCCGCGGTGGTGTTCGAGGGCGAGTCGCCGTACGCGGTCATGGTCATGGACCTCACCCCGGACGGCGATCAGGTGTCCGACGTCTACATCGTCACCAATCCCGAGAAGCTCGCGCATGTGCGTCGCGGGGAGGACGGCAGGGCCCAGGAAGCGGAGGAGCGGCAGGCATGACGACCACCGACCGGCCGGGCACTGGCCCGGCCTCGACTGCGACCCCGACTCCGGCCCCTGTCCCGCAACCGGCCTCGCGAGCGGCGGGGAAGGCGTCCTCGGGCGAGCGGGTCGCCGACTGGGTCGACGGCCGCCTCGGCGTGTACACCCTCGGCAGGCAGTACCTGCGCAAGGTCTTCCCGGACCACTGGTCCTTCCTCCTCGGCGAGATCTGCCTCTACAGCTTCGTCGTACTGATCCTCACGGGTGTCTATCTGACGCTGTTCTTCCATCCGTCGATGAACGAGGTGATCTACCACGGCGGTTACGTCCCGCTCAACGGTGTGCGGATGTCGGAGGCGTACGCCTCGACCCTCGACATCAGCTTCGACGTCCGCGGCGGACTGCTGATCCGGCAGATCCACCACTGGGCGGCATTGATCTTCCTCGCCGCCATGCTGATGCACATGATGCGGCACTTCTTCACGGGCTCGTTCCGCAAGCCCCGTGAGGTGAACTGGCTGTTCGGCTGGACGCTGCTGCTGCTCGGCCTGTTCGAGGGCCTCTTCGGCTACTCGCTTCCCGACGACCTGCTCTCGGGCACCGGACTGCGGTTCGTGGACGGCGCGTTGCTGTCCATGCCGATCATCGGTACCTATCTGTCGTTCTTCACCTTCGGCGGGGAGTTCCCCGGCCACGACATCGTGGCCCGCTTCTACTCGCTGCACATCCTGCTGATCCCCGGCATCATGGCCGCCCTCGTGGTCGCCCACATCCTGCTGGTCGTCTACCACAAGCACACCCAGTTCGCGGGGCCCGGAAAGACCGAACGCAACGTCGTGGGCGCGCCGTTCATGCCGGTCTACCTGGCGAAGGCGGGCGGCTTCTTCTTCCTGGTCTTCGGCGTCATCGCGCTCATCTCGGCGATCGCCACCATCAACCCGGTCTGGGTGTACGGTCCTTACCGCGCGGACCAGGTGTCGACGGGCGCCCAGCCCGACTGGTACCTGGGCTTCGCGGAAGGTCTGGTGCGTGTGATGCCTGGCTGGGAGATCACCGCGGCGGGGCACACGCTGAACCTCGGCGTGCTCATCCCGGTCGTCGTCTTCCCCCTCCTCCTGGTCTTCATCGCCGTCTACCCCTTCCTGGAGTCCTGGATCACGGGCGACCGGGGCGAGCACCATCTGCTGGACCGCCCGCGCAACCGGCCGGTCCGGACGTCGATCGGCACGGCGTGGGTCAGCCTGTACCTGATCCTGCTGGCGGGCGGCGGCAACGACATCGTGGCGACCCGCTTCCACCTGTCGATCAACACCGTGACCTGGTCGGTGCGGATCGCCGTGTTCGTGGTCCCGGCCGTCGTCTTCGTGGTGACCCGTCGTCTCTGCCTCGGTCTCCAGCGCCGCGACCGCGAGCTGGTGCTGCACGGCCGTGAGACCGGCGTCATCAAGCGGCTGCCGCACGGCGAGTACGTCGAGGCGCACCGGCCCCTCTCCCCCGCCGAGCTCCACACCCTCACCGCGCACGAGCAGCCGCGCCCGCTCGAACTCGGCCCCGCCCAGGACACCAACGGCCTTCCGAACGGGGCGTCCCGCTCCCTGCGTCTGCGTGCCGCCCTGTCGCGCAGGCTCCACGGCGAGGCCGCCCGCGTCGAGAAGCCGACGGCCGAGGAGTACGAGGAGGCACGGCGCCATTAGGGGACGCCCGCGCCAGGCGGGCGCGGGCGTCCTGGGCACTGCCGGCTCAGGCCACCGGTGCCTCCAGCCGGCTGATGCGCTGGGCGCCGTCGGCCGCGCCCGGGTGGGCGCTCGTCAGGGTGAGCCGGAGTGCTGTGCCCCGGGCCGCGTCGAAGGTGACGACCGTGGGCGCGTCCGACGTGGTGGCCCAGTCGACGGCGGCGCCCGTCACCGGCACGTACGCCGTGCCGTCCCACACGGCGACCTCGATCGAGGCGGGCAGGGTGTGGGTCGCGTCGACGGTGAAGGAGACCTCGACGCGGTCGAAGGTGCGCGAGCGCGCCCAGGTCAGCGAGACCCAGTCCTTCGGGCGGGCTCCGTTGAACGCGGGCAACAGCGCGGTGGCCGACTTGAAGAACGCGTTGGACCAGCCGGTGGCCGCGTCGCCGTCGACCATGGCGGCGGGGAGGGTGTCCGTACGGCCCGAGTAACTGGCGTCGGCGAGCGGGTAGCCGGGGGTGCCCGGACCCGGGTCGGGGACGAACACGGCGGCCGGGGTGGTCGCCTTCGCGCGCGCGGAGGTGGTGTGCACGGTGGCGGTTGCCGAGCGCAGCCCGTCCGAGCGGGCCCGTACCCTCAGGGAGCCCGCCTTGGTGCCGGCGCGGACGATGGCGAGTGCCTTGCCGTGGAAGGCCGTCCGGGTGCTCGCCTGGTAGCGCTCGGCGCTCTCCTCCCGCCCGTTGTCGAGTCCGGCCAGCGAGCCGCCGTCGACCTCGAAGGCGATCAGGTGCTCGGCGTCGGGCACGACCGCGCCGCGCGCGTCGACGATCTCCGCGGTGACGAAGCAGAGCGAACGGCCGTCGGCGGCCAGTGACTTGCGGTCCACGGTGAGCCGCACGGCGTGCGGTGCCCCGGCGGTGCGCAGGACGTCGGTGGCGACCTTGCGGCCGCCTTGGCGGGCGATGGCCTTCAGCTCACCGGGCGCGTACGGCACCTTCCAGGTGAGGTGCAGTTTGCCCGCGCTGCCGTTCGGGCTGGTGTAACTGCCGGGGTAGGGGCCGGTGGTGACGGTCCTGTCGTCGCCGGTGGCCTCCGTGGTCTCCAGGTAGGCGCGGCCGTCGGTGGTCTTCTTGGTGTCGAACGCCCTTGTCCCCAGGGACTTTCCGTTGAGGAAGAGCTCCACGGTGTCGACGTTCGTGTAGGCCCAGACCTCGATCGTGTCGCCCTCCTGGTGGTTCCAGCTCATCGGCACCAGATGGACCATCGGCTCGCTCGTCCACTGGCTCCTGAAGAGGTGGTACATGTCCTTCGGGAACCCGGCGGTGTCGACCGCGCCGAAGAAGGACGCCTTCACCGGGAACACGTCGTAGGGCGTGGGCTCCCCGATGTAGTCGATGCCCGACCACAGGAACTGCCCGGCGAACCACTTCCGGTCCCGGTCCTTCTTGTGCCCGTACTCCCCGCTCATCGTCCAGGAGGCGAGGTTGTTGTCGTAACTGGATGTCGCGCGCCTGCCCGGGGTGTGGTTCTCGCCGGTGTTGAGGTGCTCCGGCTCCTGGTACGTGGAGCGCGTCGAGGTCTCCGACGACGACTCGGACTCGAAGAGGAAGAGGTGGGGGTAGGCAGCGTGCAGCTGGTCCACCGAGGCGGCGGTGTTGTAGTTGAGGCCGAGCCCGTCCAGCTTGGCGAGCATGAGGTCGGCCGCGGAGCCCTTGGCGGGGATGCGGCGGTACTTGTCGGAGCCGATGACGAGCGGGCGGGTGTCGTCCACCGCCTTGATCGCGGCGATGATCCGGTCGGCCATGGCGAGCCCGGCGGTGGAGGTCGAGTCGGGTATCTCGTTGCCGATGGACCACAGGACCACGGCGGGCGAGTTACGGGCCGCGAGCACCATCTCGGTGGCGTCCTGGTCGGCGTACTCGGTGAAGAACCGGCCGTAGTCGTAGGCCGTCTTGCCGGTCTTCCAGCAGTCGAAGGCCTCCACCATCATCACGATGCCCAGTTCCTCGCAGACCTGGATGATCTGTGGCGAGGGCGGGTTGTGGGAAGTGCGGAAGGCGTTGACGCCCATCGACTTCATGATGGTCATCTGGCGGCGTACGGCGTCGACGCTGATCGCGGCGCCGAGCGCGCCCTGGTCGTGGTGCAGGTCGACACCCTTGATCTTGGCGTGGGTGCCGTTGAGGTGGAATCCCTCGTCGGGGTCGAAGCGGAACGAGCGGATGCCGAAGGTGGTGCGGTAGGTGTCGGTGATCCGTCCCCCGACGCGGAGTTCGGTCTCCAGGGTGTAGCGGTGCGGGGTCGCGAAGTCCCACAACCGCGGTTCGGGCACGGTGAGTTCGTGGGTCTCCGTCCGCTCCTTGTCGACGGTGACCGTGGACTGGGTGCGGGCCACCACCCGGCCGGCGGGGTCGACGATCCGGGAGCGGACCTCCACCTCGCCCGCGGTGCCCGACTCGTTCGCCACCGAGGTCAGGACCCGCACGAGCGCCCGCTCCGCGGTGATCTCCGGTGTCGTGACACAGGTGCCCCAGCGGCGCACGTGCACCGGCTCGGTGACGACGAGCCGCGCCTCGCGGTAAATGCCGCTGCCCGAGTACCAGCGGCTGCTGGGGAGCCGGTTCTGCACCTTGACCGCGATGACGTTGGCGGTCTTGCCGTCGGTGTGCAGGAGGCCGGTCAGGTCGAAGGCGAACCCGGTGTAGCCGTAGGGGTGCCGGCCGACCTGCTTGCCGTTGCAGTAGACGTACGAGTCCATGTAGACGCCGTCGAACTCCACCGAGATCCGCTTGCCGGCGAGAACGGGCGGCAGGGTGAAGGCGTGGCGGTACCAGCCGAGGCCGCCGGGGAAGAACCCGGTGCCGCTGGTGGTGCCGTGCTCGGTGGTCGGCGTGAGCTCGATGCTCCAGTCGTGCGGTACGGCGACTTCGCGCCATGCCGTGTCGTCGTAACCGGGCTCGGCCGCGTCGGCGTAGGCGCCTGTGGGGTCGGTGATGCCGCCCGGGTTCACCAGCGCGAAGCGCCAGCCGTCGCGGAGTTCGACGGTACGGCGGCCCGCGGCGCTCGTGGGCGACGCGGCCCAGGCGTCGGCGGCGCCGGCGAGCGTGCCGGCCGCCGGTACGGCCGTTCCTGCGATCAATACTGATCTTCGAGTGACCGTCATGCCGGCTCTCTCTCGTCAAGGGCCCATAATTCATCACAACTGATCGCGAGCAAACAGATTCTGACGTGATGACACACGCGGCCGTCAAGGGCCTGGCACTCACTTCCGCCCCGTACGCCACATCGGCTTGAATCCCATCCGGCACGGGCGCCCGTCGTCCCGACCGAAACACCCCCCGCCGAGCCATGTGCCGGGTGCCGGGCTGCTCCAAGCACTAGGCTGGAACACAAGTGACGCGCTTGTTCACTGTGAGTGTGCGCAATGGAGTGGCGACGATGAGCCCGGTCCACCCCCTCGACGAGGACGCCACGGCTCGGGCTGTCATCGACGAGAACGGCATCCTGGTCCGCTGGAGCGAAGGCGCCCGGCGGCTGCTGGGCTACGCGCCCGCGGAGGTCGAGGGCCGGCCCGCCGCCCTCCTGCTGGCCGACCCGGACGAGGCCGCGGCTCCTCCCTCCGCCGCCCGCCGCTGGAGCGGCACGCTCGCCCTGCGCCGCCGCGACGGCGGCGTCCTGTCCGTATGGCTGCTCGCCCACCACAGGAGACCCGAGCACGGCGGCCCCGGCGACTGGCTCGTCGTCACGCCGCTGATGGGCCGCCGCCGGCGTCCACCGGAAGACCCGCTGACCATTGCCGTGCTGGCACAGTCCCCCTGCGCGACGGCCGTCTACGACGAACAGCTGCGCCTGTACGGCATCAATGACGCGATGGCCGCCGTGATCGGCCTCCCGGAAGAACGTATCCGCGGACTGCGTCTCTCCGAGATCGGGGGCAAGCCGGAGAGCGAGGAGCTGGAACAGCACCTGTACGAGGTGCTCGTCGCCGGGCACGGGCGCGAGGTGGAGACGTACATGCGCACCGGCGGCGAGGACCACGCGCACGCCTGGCTGGCCCGGATCGCCCCGCTCACCGACGGTGAGGGCCGGGTGCACGGCGTGTGTCTGGCCGCGCACGACTTCACCCAGCAGTACCGCGCCCGGGAGCGCCTGCAACTCGTCAACGAGGCAAGCGTGCGCATCGGCAGCACCCTCGACGTCACCCGGACGGCGCAGGAACTCGCCGACGTCTGCGTGCCGGCGCTCGCCGACTTCGTCAGCGTCGACCTGATCGATCCGCCGGGCCAGGGCGGTGAGCCCCACCCGGAGCTGCCCGCCGCTCCGTTCGCGCTCCGCCGCGCCGCCCATCAGTCGGTGCTCCCCGGCGCCCCGGAGGCAGTGGTCAAGCCAGGGGACGTCGACGTCTACCCCGCCTCCTCCCCACAGGCGGACTCGCTGCTCGCGGGCCGCACCATCGTGGCGCCGGACGGCGCGACCACACTGGCGGAGTGGCTCTCCTGGGACCCGGTGCGCGGCGAACGCATCGCGGAGTTCGGCATCCACACCACGATGTCGGTGCCCATCCAGGCCCGCGGTACCACCCTCGGTGTCGCCGTCCTCACCCGCTACCGGCGCCCCGAACCCTTCACCACCGACGACGTCCTGCTGGCCGAGGAGGTGACGGCCAGGGCTGCCGTCTGCATCGACAACGCCCGCCGCTTCTCCCGGGAACGGCAGACCGCGCTCGCCCTGCAGCGCAGTCTGCTTCCCCAGTCACTGCCGCGGACCGCCGCCGTCGACGCGGCCTCGCGCTATCTGCCCGCCGCGCGCGCCGGAGTGGGCGGCGACTGGTTCGACGTGATTCCACTGTCCGGGATGCGGGTCGCCATGGTCGTCGGCGACGTCGTCGGCCACGGCATCCAGGCATCGGCGACCATGGGACGGCTCCGCACGGCCGTACGGACCCTCGCCGACATCGACCTCGCCCCTGACGAACTGCTGACGCACCTGGACGACCTTGTCGTCCGGCTTTCCGCGGAGGCCGGCTCCGAGGAGACCACCGGCGAGGTCGGCGCCACCTGCCTCTACGCGGTGTACGACCCGGTCTCCCGCCACTGCACGATCGCCCGGGCCGGCCACCCGCCGCCGCTCCTGCTCCCGCCGAGCGGACCGCCCCGGCAGATCGACGTACCCGCCGGGCCGCCCCTGGGCCTCGGCGGACTGCCCTTCGAGTGCACGGAGATCGACCTCGCCGAGGGCTCGGTGCTCGCCCTGTACACCGACGGCCTCATCGAGAGCCGCGAGCGGGACATCGACACCAGCCACCAGTTGCTGCTGCGTGCCCTGGCGCAGTCCCCCGAGTCGCTGGAGGAGACCTGTCACGCCATTTTGCAGACGCTCCTCCCGGTGGGCGGCGCCTCCGACGACGTGGCCCTGCTGCTCGCCCGTACCCGCGGCCTCGCACCCTCCCAGGTGGCGACCTGGGACATCCCCGCCGACCCCGCACTGGTCGCGCCCATCCGCAAGCAGGTCGTGGACCAGCTGAACTCCTGGGACCTGACCGAGGCGACCTTCACGGCCGAACTGGTGGTGAGCGAACTCGTCACCAACGCCATCCGCTACGGCGAACAGCCCATCCGGCTGCGGCTCATCCATGACGCCACCACCCTCATCTGCGAGGTGTCCGACACCAGCCACACCGCCCCGCATCTGCGCCGCGCCAAGATCTTCGACGAGGGCGGCCGCGGCCTGCTGCTGGTGGCCCAGCTCACCCAGCGCTGGGGCAGCCGCCACACACCCGACGGCAAAACGATCTGGGCGGAGCTGACGCTGCTCGGTGAATGACCGGAGGCGTCTGGTTGGATGAAGGGGCACTTTGTCCGTGTCCCGGAGGACCGAACCCTGAACACCCCGCTGGCGGAAGCTCTCTCCGTCGTTCTGCTCATCGCTGTCCTCGTCTGCGCGGTGGTCCGCCCCTTCAACTGGCCGGAGGCCGTGGTGGCCGTCCCGGCCGCCGGTCTGGTGATGGCGACGGGAGCGATCTCCTGGGACCACGCCCGCGCCGAGGCCGGACATCTGGGGCCGGTGATCGGCTTCCTCGCGGCGGTCCTGGTGCTGGCCCGGTTCTGCGACGACGAAGGGCTCTTCCGCGCCTGTGGCGCATGGATGGCCCGGTGGGCCGCGGGCAGTCCCGGGCGCCTGCTGACCGCGGTCTTCGCGCTCGCCTCTGCGATCACCGCGGTGCTCAGCCTGGACGCCACGATCGTGCTGCTCACGCCCGTCGTGTTCGCGACGGCGGCCCGGATGGGCGCCCGTCCGAAGCCGCACGTCTACGCCTGCACCCACCTGTCGAACACGGCGTCGCTGCTCCTGCCGGTCTCCAACCTCACCAACCTGCTCGCGTTCACCACCAGCGGTCTGAGCTTCACCCGCTTCGCCGCGCTGATGGCGCTCCCCTGGCTCGTCGCCATCGCCGCCGAATACCTCGTCTTCCGGCGCTTCTTCGCCCGCGACCTGGCTGCGGCCGCCCCGGCGCCCAGCGCCGACGAGCCGCCGGAGCTGCCGCTGTTCGCCCTGGTCACCGTGGTGTGCACGCTGGCCGGGTTCGTCGTCGCCTCCCCGCTCGGCATCGATCCCGCCTGGTCGGCGGCGGCGGGCGCGCTGGTGCTCGCCGTCCGGGCGCTGCTGCGCCGCCGCACCACACCGCTCACCGTGGTGCGTGCCACCGCCCCCGCCTTCCTCGCCTTCGTGCTCGCGCTGGGCATCGTCGTACGGGCGGTCGTCGACAACGGTCTCTCCGACGCCCTCGGCCGGCTGCTCCCGGAGGGCTCCGGTCTGCTCGCGCTCCTGGGCATCGCGGCGCTCGCCGCCGTCCTGGCGAACCTGATCAACAACCTGCCTGCCGTCCTGGTGCTGTTGCCACTGGCCGCGGTGTCGGGCCCCGGCGCGGTGCTGGCCGTGCTGCTGGGCGTCAACATCGGGCCCAACCTCACCTACGCCGGTTCCCTGGCAACCCTGCTGTGGCGGCGTATCGTGCACCAGCACGACCACGGGGTCGACCTCAAGGAGTTCACCCGCCTCGGGCTGATCGCCGTACCGGCCGCGCTGGTCCCGGCCGTCGTGGCCCTGTGGGCCTCGCTCCACGTTCTCGGAGGCTGATACGCATGCGGGTCGTCGCCTGGCTCGTCGAGGGAACCTGGCCCGCGTGCGTGGACGCGGTCCGCGGCCACGCGCCGCACGCCACCGACGTCGTCCTGCTGCACGTCACCGAACCGGGCGTCCCGGGCCTCGCGCACGGCGCCTTCGCCGGACTGCTCGGCCGCGGCCGCTCGGAGCCGGACCCCGGCGACCGTCTGGAGGACCTCGGGAACTCCTCTGCCGCCCGTCTCCTCGACGCGGCGGCCGAGCGCCTGGCCCGCCCCTGCACCCGGCTGGAGCGGACCGGGCGCGCCGAGCGGGAAGTGATCACCGCCGCGAAGGGCGCCGACCTGCTCGTCCTGGCCCGCGACGGCGACCGCGCCCACCTCGGCCCCCGCAGCCTGGGCCCGGCCGGCCGGTTCGTGGTCGACCACGCCCCCTGCCCCGTGCTCCTGGTCTGGCCGGAACCGGCCCCGGACGTCACGACGCTGCCGCCTCCGCCACCCGCCTGATACCCGGCCACGGACTTTGGCCGCGGCTGCCACCCGGCCTCGTCACGCTCAGCGCAAGCCCGCCCGGAACGCTCCGGGCGGCGCCCCGTAGCGTTCGCGGAAGACCCGGTTGAAGTGGAACGGGCTGGTGAAACCGGAGGCCGCGGCCACCCGTTCGACGGGTAGCCCGGTGGCTTCCAGCAGCCGGGCGGCGTGCAGGAGCCGGGCCTCGCGCAGGGCACGCATCGGCGAGTGGCCCAGCTGTTCGGTGTAGAGGTGCGCGAAGCGGGACGGGGAGAGCGAAACGGCCGCGGCCAGCGAACGGACGGTGTGCGGCGCGCTGGGATCGGCGGCGATGAGGGCCTCGGCCCTGCGGACACGCGCATCGATGTCAAGGCGCGGCCGCTCCGCCCGGGCGGTGGCCAGCAGAACGATCTCCTCCAGGCCGCAGAGGGCCAGTTCGCGGGCGGCGGTGCCGTGCGCGACGGCGATCTCGCCGCGGGAGGGCCCCGCCGCGTCGGGCGGTGTGCCCTCGCCGGTCCAGCGGGCGTCCGCGAGCATCCGGCGAAACGCCGCCTCGACGCGTTCCGGGCCCTTGACCGGGCCGACGGCGTAGAGCCGGTCCTCCAGGGCGTACGGACGCAGCCAGCCCGACCAGGACGGCCTGGCCTGGCAGTGCACCCACCAGAACGCCCAGTGCGTGGCGCCCGGTTCGACGGCGTAGCGATGCGGTGCCCCGGGACCGAGGACCACCAGGTCGCCGGGCCCGGCAGCCGCCCGCGCCGCACCCTGTTCGAGCCGGCCGCGTCCGCCGGTGGTCCAGGTGAACAGCCAACTGTCCGCGCCCAAGGGTCTGTTGACGCCGTAGCCGGGCTCCTGGTCGAACCGCCCGATTGTCACCAGGCCCGGCGGTGGCGACGGATCAGCAGTCTCGGGCAACTCGTCAGCACGCACAGGCATCCTCCCGCTCGGTGTACCGGCCTAGCGTGAGGCACCTAACCACCGGTGAGAAGGGATGGTCGCATGACAGGCACGGACAGGGTCGGGGACGGGCTGCGGGACTTCGAGGAGCAGGGCTTCGCCGTGGTGCGGGGGCTGTTCACGCCCGCCGAGATCGACGAGTTGTGCGCGGAGTTCACCGCGCTGCGCGCCGCCGGGCCGGTGCCGGGGCACTTCGAGCCCCGTACGACCGGGGAAGGCTCCTCCACCGATCCGCTGCACGCCTTCCCGCGGGTGATGCACCCGCACCGCATCAGCGCGCTGTCCCGGCGCCTGCTGCTCGAACCCCGGCTGCGGGACGTCCTGGAGGCCCTGCTGGGCGAAGAGGTGCTGGCCGCGCAGAGCATGTTCTACTTCAAGCCGCCGGGCGCGCGCGGGCAGGCGCTGCACCAGGACAACTTCTATCTGCGTGTCGATCCGGGCACCTGCGTGGCCGCCTGGATCGCCTGCGACGTGATCGACCGGGAGAACGGCGGCCTGGAGGTCGTGCCGGGCACCCACCGCATGGACCTGTTCTGCCCGGAGGAGGCGGATGTCGAGATGTCGTTCGCGCGGGAGTACGTTCCGCCGCCGCCCGGCCTGGCCGCGGTGCCCGTCGACATGGCGCCGGGCGACGTGCTGTTCTTCAACGGCAGCCTGGTGCACGGCTCCGGCCCCAATCGCACCGCCGACCGCTTCCGCCGCTCGTTCATCGGGCACTACGTAGGCCGCTCAACGCAGCGCATCGGCGGCTACTACCGCACGCTGACGATGAGCGGCGCCCCCGTCACCCTGGCCGAGAGCGAGGGCGCGGGCCCGTGCGGCACGGAGTTCGCGCCCGCCGCCCCGCACTGAGCGGTTGCCCCGGTACAGCGCCACGTCGGGCATCGCGTCCCGGAACCGGGCCCGGGACGCGATGCCCCCGCTTGCGGAAGATCCGGTACGACCACGCGCGGCCCCAGGAACGCCGCCGCCTCGCCATCGCGAACGCCGTCCCGACCCCCGCGAACACCAGCCCGATCCCCCCGAAGATCAGCGGCAGAAGCCACAGCGAGGCGAAGCCGTTGATCCGCGCGTCCCCCGGGGAGTCGGCGCGGTACAGCACCTCGACGTGTTCGCCCCGGTCGTACGACGGTGGATTGGAGCCCGTCGAGCTCCGGAACGTCCGCAGCCTGCCGTCCGCCGAGGTGAACTCGACCACCGGGTACGCCACGGGCCTGTCGTCCTCCCGTGCCTTGCGGGATGCGCCGTTGTGGTCGTTGCGTCACTCCAGCGCCACCACCGTGCCCGGGGCACGCTCCGCGTCGGCCAGGAACGAGACCGACACCCCCGCCAGGATCAACGCGACGGTCAGGAACAGCGCCCCGAACGCGATGGCCCCCCACATGACCCATCGACGGGCGTCCCGCCCCCGCATCCGAACCCGAACCTGCACAACGTCCCTCTCACTTGTCCGGAGGGGGACGCTGTCCCAGGCACCCGGGCCCCTGGACGGTCGGGCTCCGGCAGACGCTCCAGCCGTCTCGGCGCGGCGTCATGAGGTGAATGAGAGGATCGCGTCGGCGACCGCTCTGGGGTTCTCCAGCAGCATGGCGTGCGTGCCGTCGATCTCCACGACCGTCACCTGAGCGCGTTCTGCGGCCAGTTCGGCGAGGTCGCGGGCAAGTCCCTTCGCGTAAGCGGTCATCAGCTCGTCGAACCACTCCATGCCCGGTCTGGACGGCACCGCGCGCAGTGCGCGCCCGAGCAGCAGTGGGCGGTTCATCCGGCGGAAGAGGGCGAAGAGGTCGAGCGAGTCGACCGCGTCCAGCACGTCCCGGGCGTGCGCGCCCATCGGCCGCAACTCCGGTCGCCCGTCGGGGCCCTCGTGGACGGCGCGCAGGAGACCCGTCTCCAGCAGCTCGTAGGGGATGCCCAGCGCTCGGGACGTCTCACGCTCCCGGGCGAGCATTTCCTGCAGGCCGCAGGCCGGGAGCGAGCGGCCCGTCATCGCCGCCGCCAACTCCCGCACCCGGCCCAGGCCTTCCTCGACCTCTGCCCGTTCCAGACCCACATACTGGCCGGGGTGGCCCCACCCGTAGCCGTCCAGGTCGACCGCGCCGGGGGTGACGTCCGGGTGCGCCAGCGCGTACTGGACAGCGATCATGCCGCCGAGCGAGTGCCCGACGGGCAGCGCGGCGGGGATGCCGTACTCCTCCATCACCGCCTCGATGTCCGCGAGGACGCCGGGGAAGGTCCAGGCCCCGGAAGGCGAGAGCCCGTGTCCGCGCAGGTCCACGGCGAGCACCCGGTGGCGGGGCACAAGGAGCGGGGCCACGGCGGCCCAGTCGGCGAGGGTGCGTCCCGCTCCGTGCAGCAGGAGCAGGGGCGGGCCGTCACCACCGTGATCATGTACGGCCAGGGGAAGAGACTCTCCGGTCATTTCCTGACAATAAGGCCTTTGGTCGGGGATCCGTCGGCGTGAGGATATGTAGGGCTCGCGCGAATCAAAATCTGTCTTTGTCAGAGTAGACATTGGCCGAGCACGTGGTTAGAGTTTCTTTCATCGACACAGTCGGAGATGCCCGGCAGACACGAACTGGCGGGAAAGCACGCGCAGTAACGCAGTACGAGTTCTGACACGTACCGATTCACCAGAAACAGGACGGAGGGAGTAAACGCCATCAGGATCGCCCGGCCGGAGAGCGTTCGGACCGGGCATCGCAAGGCCCCGGAACGGAAGGTGGTCCCCGGTCACGCAATCTCGATCCCCGTACTCCCTGCCCTCTCCTGGGCCGGGCGACGGAGACAGAAGGTCGGCGCGTCAATAGCGCCGACGGATGGTGTTCAATTTCCCTCGGGGCCCTGGTGCCGTACGGCATCAGGGCCCCTCGACGCGTGGCAGCACGAGGTGACATGACAGGTGACATGACAGCAGACAGTCCACTGAGCGATCGTCTGGACGACGACGACTACCCCGCGTACACGATGGGCCGGGCCGCGGAGATGCTCGGCACCACCCCGGGGTTCCTCCGGGCCATCGGCGAGGCCCGGCTCATCACTCCGCTCCGCTCCGAGGGCGGCCACCGGCGCTACTCCCGCTACCAGCTGCGGGTCGCCGCTCGCGCCCGCGAGCTGGTCGACAGGGGAACCCCGGTCGAAGCCGCATGCCGCATCGTCATCCTTGAGGATCAGCTCGAGGAGGCACAACGCATCAACGCCGAGTACCGCCGCACGGCGAAGCAGGCGTCGGACGGTTCCCGGTCCGCCTGAGCACCGTCGGCCGAACCTCCGGTGCGCGCGATGGGATCACCGGGCCCTCCGGTCGGGCCCGGGCCCCCTAGGAGGTGCTTGAAAGTCCCGCACAGCACCCACAGCACCCACGGCACCCGGCACGCACCCTCGCCGCACCGGCCGAAGCCCCAAGTACGTCCAGTACGAGAGCCTTCGTCCGGCACGCCGAGGGCACGCACCGAACACCGCGGACACCGCACAGGATTTCAAAACACCCCCCAGCCCACGAACCGGGCGAAACCCCTGGCGCACAGCCGGGCCCAGCCGCGCTTGACGCCTGCCGCCGCAGACGCTTGGATCTTGTGCGTGCCGGGCCGCGCGCCCGGCACCAGAGGTGCGCCCAGCCGGTAGCGGACGAGAGTCCAAGCCCGGACCGAGTCGCCAGGACCCAGGAGCGTCCGAGGCGGGGTCGTACTCGCCATTGATGGAGCGGACATGCCCGTCAAGCGTGTTGCCCGCGTCGAACGTGTCGCAGCGGCCGCCTTGCTGGCCGCCCTGATGACGGTCGCGGGCTGCGGCTCCGGTGGGGACACCACCACCGACTCGTCGAAGAAGGCACCGACCCCCGCCGCCGTGCGTCTGCCCCCGGCGCACGCAGGTTTCGACTACCAGATCGGCGGCGCCTACCCCCCGCCGTCCGACGTCCGCATCGTCAGCCGCGACCGCGCGTCCTCCCCCGCGCCGGGCCTCTACAACATCTGCTACGTCAACGCCTTCCAGGTCCAGCCGGACGAACGGGACGAGTGGCCCGCCGACCTGCTGCTGCACGACGGGCAGGGCAAGCCGGTCGTCGACCGCGACTGGGACGAGGTGCTGCTCGACATCGGCACCCCGGCGAAACGCGAACGCGTGGCCGCCCGGATCAACGAGTGGATCGACGGCTGCGCCGACAAGGGCTACGACGCCGTCGAGCCCGACAACTACGACAGCTACACCCGCTCCCACCGCCGGCTGACCGCGGACGACGCCACGGCCTTCATCACCCTGCTCTCGGCGCACGCGCACACCCGCCATCTGGCCATCGCCCAGAAGAACACCGCGGAACTGGCCGGGCTCAGGTCCAGGAACGGGCTCGACTTCGCGGTGGCGGAGGAGTGCGCCGAGTGGGACGAGTGCGGGACGTACGCGAAGGCGTTCCACGACCGCGTGCTCGTCGTCGAGTACACCGACAGCGGTCTTCGCAAAGCCCTCTCGGACTTCGGCGACCGGCTGAGCATCGTGCGCCGGGACATCAAGGTGTCGACGCCCGGCAGCGAGGGATACGTCCGCAAAACCCGCTGACGGGAGGCGTGCAGGGCCCTTCCCGGGCCCACACTTCGCTGCGCCGGCGCCGGTCACGACACGGCCCGCGGCGGCACCTGCGCGGACCGCGGCCGGTGCATACTCATATCCGCCTGCCGCCGGTTGAGCGGGCTCGTACGAAGCGGACGTATCAAGGGACATGCCGACATTCATGGCCGACGGGCGCGAGGACAGCGTGCCGGTGACCACCGTGGAGAAGCCGCCGCGCCGTGGAGTCCGGCTGCTTCGCCACCGGCGGTGGCTGTTCGCTCTCGCCGTGGTCGCGCTGCTGGCCCAGATGGCGGTGGCGATGGTCACGACGGCCGTACAGCAGACACCGACCATCGACGAACCCGTGTACGCGGGCACGGCGGTGGTCTACGCGCAGCAGCACAACCTGCACTTCAACCCGGAGCATCCGCCGCTGGGCAAGCTGATCATCGCGAGCGGGCTGGTCCTCGCCCACCCGCATCTGGAGGCCGGTCTCGGTGGCGACCAGGGGGAACTCGGACGGCGTCTGCTGTACGAGTCGGGCAACGATCCCTGGCGGCTGATGCTGTGGGCGCGGCTGCCGGTGATCGTGCTGACCCTGGGGTTCGGGCTGGTCGTCCTCGCCTTCGCCCGTGATCTGGTGGGCCCCGCGGGCGGGTTGGCGGCGCTGGCCCTCTACACGTTCTCCCCCGATGTCATCGCGCACGGCTCACTGGCCACGCTCGACGTACCGGCGGCCGGTTTCGTGCTGACGTCGGTCTGGCTGCTGTGGCGGGCGGGCCGGCGCCCGCGCCTTTACCTCCCGCTCGCCGGGGTGGCACTGGGTGCGGCCCTGGCCACGAAGATGAGCACCTTGACGGCGGTCCCGGTGCTGCTGCTCCTGGTCGTCGTGTCCGTCTGGCGGGCCCGCCGCTCCCCCAGCCTCGACGCGCGCGCCAAGCTGCGGCTCCTCGCGCTCGGCGCGGCGACGGCGGCCGCGGTGGCGCTGATCGCCGTGGCCGTGGTGTGGGCGACGTATCTCGCCGTCGATCCGCGGCTGCGCTGGTCGACTCCGGCGAACGTGCCCACCGTGCACGGGTTGCGCGGGCTGGTCATTGACTGGATGCCGTTCCCGCGGCCGTACCGGGACGGGATGCGCGTCCAGTTCGGCTTCGAGTACGCGACCTGGGAGGGGTTCCTCTTCGGTCGGCTCTACCGCGGGTCGCTCTGGTACTACCTGCCGGCCGCACTGCTGGTGAAGACGCCGCTCGGGATGCTCGTGCTGTGGGCGGCCGGTGCCGCGGCGCTCCTGGCGGTTCGCCGGCTGCGGCCCGCAGCGCCGTACCTGCTCCTCCCGCCGGGTGTGCTGCTGGTCGCGGCGATGTTCGGGTCGCGTGACCTCGGCGTCCGGTACGCGATCTTCGTGCCGATGTTCCTGGCGGTCGCGGCCGCCGGTGTACTCGCCGTGCGCCGCCGTTGGACTCACGTGGCCGGTGCTGCGCTGATCCTGTTCGTCGCGGTCAGCTCGCTGCGCACGTTCCCGTATTACCTGCCGTACTCCAACGAGGCGTTCGGCGGCACCGCGAAGACCCATCTGCGCCTGCACGACTCGAACGTCGACTGGGGCCAGGATCTGGGACGGCTGGCCGACCGGCTCCGCGAGCGCTACCCGGGCCGGAAGGTCTGGCTCGTCTACAAGGGCAGCGGCGTGCCGGCGTACTACGGCATCGAGGCGTCCGATCCGCGCAAGGCGCCGCCGGGCGAGGTACACGGACTGCTCGTCGTCTCGGACTCCTCGGTCGCCAAGGCCCGGGGCCGGCTGGCGACGCTGATCGCCACCAGCACACCCATCGACCAGGTCGGCCACTCCGTCACGATCTACCACCGCCCTTGAGGGGCCCGCGCCGCAGTCGGGCTACGGGAGTTCCTGCCCTCAGGTGACCGTGCGGCGTGGGAGCGGCGCGACCGCGCGACGGGTCCCGCATCCTCGACTCGCGCAGGACCGGCACTCGGCCGGTCGCAGCCGTGCGAGGAGGATCCGGTGCCGAAACGCCCCCCGTCCCTCAGGACGCTCCGTGCCACATCTCGCGGGAGGCTCCGCGCCTCCGCAGTGGGGACGGTGCTGGCGGCCGCACTCGGCTGGGCCGCCCTCGGCCCGGCCCCCGCACAAGCCGCACACCCCGAACCCGCCCCGGGGCCCGTGGCAGCCGCTCCCGCTCCCGGCACGCTCTGTGCGCACGCGGGCACGCTGAAGGGCAGAGATGGGCAGCGGGCCGACGTCAGCCTGTGCGTGAGCACGGGGAGCCGGGTCATGACCGTGTCCGCCGCGGCCACGTGCGGGCGGGTCGGCGAGTCCGTCCGGTATGCCTGCGGGACCTCGGGAAGCTGGACGGTGCGGCGCGCGGGGAAGCACCTCGCCGCGGGCCCGCTGCCCGGCGGAACGGAGTACCCGGGGCCGGCGGCCTACCGCGTCAGCGGCGCCGTCCACGTCCGGTCGGCGCCCGCGGGGATCGACCTGAGCGGGCCCGTCCACGCCACGCTGACCCTCGTCGAGCCGAAGCCGGTCCCCACCCACCGCATCGGGGTCGACCGGCGCGTCGTACGGGCGAACGCCACGACCACGCTGACGTACACCGTCTCGCGCGACAGCGAGCAGGGCGACGGCAGCGCCCGCCTGGGGCTCATCGGCGACGAGACGTCCGGCGTGGAAGTGACCACGAGGGATCCCCGGTGCATCAACCCGCTCGTCGGCCGCTATCCGTCGACGGCGCGCAACATGTACGCCGTCGACTGCACCCTCACCGACCTCCAGCCGGGTCATCCCTCCACCGTCGTCGTGCGGGTGTCCGTCAGGAAGACGTGCAGCACTGTGGTGTCCAAGCTCGGCTACTGGATGCCCCAGGGCCGGGGCTCGACCGCCGGCGGCATGATCACCGGACCCACCGTCACCTGCGAACGGTCACGCGTCCTCTGACGAGTCGGAACCCGTCACCAGCAGGTCCAGTGCCCGCTCCCATTGGAACTCCCCGCGCCCGCCGCTCTCCGGCTCCCCGGCGTAGGGGTCGCCGAAGCGCACGCCCATGCCCCGCAGCCGCTCGACGCTCGCCCGGTACGCCGGGTGGGCGGCGAGTGCCTCGTTCACACAGGGCAGGACGGCTATGGGCACCCCGAGGCCGTACGCCTCGCACAGGGTCCCGAGCGCGAGCGTGTCGGATATCCCGGCGGCCCACTTGTTCACGGTGTTGAAGGTGGCGGGCGCGACGACGACCGCGTCGGGCGCCGGGAAGGGGCGCGGGTCGCCCGGTGCGCGCCAGGCCGACCGGATCGGCCGGCCCGTCCGGGTCTCGACCGCTGTCGCGTCGAAGAACCCGAGGCCCTGCGGGGTCGCGATGACGCCGACCTCCCAGTTCCGTTCCTGGGCGGCGGTGATCAGCTTGCCGATGTCCTCGGCGATGCCCGCCGCGCAGACGACGACGTAGAGGAAGGGCTTCCCGGCGTGTTCGGTCACGCGGAAACCCTAGTGAAGCCGGGGGAATCCACGTGAGGGCGGCCCTCGGTTCGCGATCGCTCCTCCGCGGTGCGCGATCCGTCCGCGGTCACCGGACGGGGAAGGTCCTCCCGCGTTCCGCCTCGGCACGCGGTCCGAGGATGCGGCGTTCCTTCTCCTCGATGGGTACGTCGTTGATGCTCGCCTCGCGCCGCGTCATCAGTCCGTGCTCGTCGAACTCCCACAGCTCGTTGCCGTACGAGCGCCAGCACTGCCCGTCGGCGTCGCGGGACTCGTACTGGAAGCGGACGGCGATGCGGTTGCCGTCGAAGGCCCAGAGGTCCTTGCGCAGGGCGTACTCCTGCTCGCGGGCCCACTTCGCCGTAAGGAGCTCGACGATCTCGGCGCGGCCGGTGACGAAGGTGTCGCGGTTGCGCCAGACCGAGTCCTCGGAGTAGGCGAGCGAGACCTTGTGCGGGTCGCGGGTGTTCCAGGCGTCCTCGGCGGCCTGGACCTTCTGGAGCGCGGTCTCGCGGGTGAAGGGCGGCAGGGGCGGGCGGTCGGTCATGGCTCATCCTCGGCGTCGACAGGAGAGAACGTACGTTCTCCGGTATCGCTGCTACCGTAGAGAACGCGCGTTCTCGCGTCAAGGTCGTCACGCCGTCAAGGTCGTCGAAATCGTCAAGGAGTGGCCCTCATGGACAGCACGGTCGCCCGGGAGCAGGCCCTGGACGCAGCGGAGGAGCTGTTCTACGGCCGCGGCATCCAGGCGGTCGGGATGGATGCCATTCGCGGTGCGTCGGGCGTCTCGCTCAAGCGGCTCTACCAGCTCTTCCCCACCAAGGACCAGCTGATCGAGGCGTACCTGGAGCGGCGCGACGTGCGCTGGCGCGAGCGGCTGGCCGCGCACGTCGAGGGCCACGAGGACCCCGAGGAGCGCATTCTCGCCGTGTTCGACTGGCTGCGGCAGTGGTTCGGTGAGCCCGACTTCCGCGGCTGCGCCTGGGTCAACGCGTACGGCGAACTGGGCGCCACCTCCCCCCGCGTGGCCGCCCAGGTCCGCGCCCACAAGCAGGCGTTCCACGACTACCTGGCCCGGCTCGTGACCGATGCCGGGCGGCCCGACGCCCTCGCCGACCAGCTCTTTCTGCTCGCCGAGGGCGCCATGGTCACGGCCGGGATCAACGAGAGCGCCGAACCTGCCGGGCAGGCCCGGCAGGCCGCCCGGCTCCTGCTGCGGGCTTCTCGATAGCCCGCGCGGCGTCCCGAACCCGGCTACCGCGCCTCGGTGACGGTGATCGCCTGGACCGGGCAGGCCCGGGCCGACTCGCGGACCATCGGGTCGCCGCCGCCGTCCTCGCGGCCCGGCAGCAGTTCGCTGAAGCCGTCGTCGTCCTGTGTGAAGACGCCGAGCGCGGTGAGCGCGCACTGGCCGGCGCCGATGCAGACGTCCTGGTCGATGGTGATGCGGAGTGTCATGGTCCAGGGCCTCTCACCAGGTCACGGGGAGTTCCAGCATCCCCTGGATCGTGTCGCCCGGTTTGAAGGGGATGTCGTCCACCGGTGCGGCGAGCCGCAGTCCGGGCAGCCGCTGGAACAACGCCAGCAGCGCGATCTCCATCTCGGCGCGCGCGAGGTTCTGGCCGAGACACTGGTGGACGCCGAACCCGAACGCGACGTGGTGGCGTGCCGAGCGGTGCCAGTCCAGGGCGTCGGGCTCCGCGAAGGTGGCCGTGTCGCGGTTGATGACGGAGGTCGAGAAGACGACGCCCTCGTCGGCCCGGATCGTGGTCCCGGCCACCTCGATGTCCTCGGTGGCCACGCGCAGCAGCCCGTCGGCGATCGAGAGGAAGCGCAGCAGCTCCTCCACGGCCGCGGGCATCAGCGCGGGGTCGGCCCGCAGTTCGGCCAGCCGCTGCGGATGCCTGAGCAGCGCGAACGTCCCGAGGGAGATCATGTTCGCGGTCGTCTCGTGACCGGCGACCAGGAGAATCGTCGCCAGCGAGATCAGCTCCGTGCGGTCCACCGCCCCCGCGCGCAGCTGTTCCCGGATGAGGTCGTCGAGGAGCCCGTCGCCGGGATCCTTCTCCTTGCGGTCGATCAACGCGCCGAAGTACGCGTCCAGTTGGTCGCGTGCCTCCTGGGTGTCGGCCGGAGCAGGGCCGCGCAGCAGCCGGCGCGACTGCGCCTCGAAGAAGTCGTGGTCGGCGTACGGGACCCCGAGCAGGGCGCAGATCACCATCGAGGGCACGGGCAGCGCGAAGGCGCTCACCAGCTCGGCGGGCGGGCCCTGCTCCTCCATGGCGTCGAGGAGCCGGTCGACGGTCTCCTGAATGCGCGGGCGCAGCGCCGAGATCCGTTTGAGGGTGAAGTTCGGGACCAGCATGCGGCGCTGGGTGTGGTGCTCGGGGTCGTCGACACCGAGCAGCGCGATCCGGCGGCTGCGGGCCGCCTCGAACCGCTCCGTGGTCGCCGGGAACGCCGGGAGGGTGCGGTCGGAGGACAGACGCGGGTCGGCGAGGAGTTCACGGGCGGCGCCGTGCCCGGTCACCACCCATACACCGCGGCCGTCGTACAGGGTGATCCGCGACAGCGGACGCTCCTCGCGCAGGGAGTCGTAGGCGGCGGGCGGGTGGTAGGGACACGTGCGGTCCTGGGGGAAGGCAACGGGTTCTGTCATGAATGACCTCGCAAGCGATGGTTCCCTCTTGCCGATCTTCATTAGATGCCCAGGGCATCTAACAGAACCACCCGAAGTTCGGCCACATCCACCGGACGCATGATCTGGCCGAACCGCGTCGGCGGACGGCCGTGCCCGATGCCGGAGACCGTGCAATGGCGGTACCTCCGTCGTCCGCACCGGCGGTGAACGCATCACGCCCCTGCCGGTTTTCGTTGCTTCCGGGCCGTCCGAACGGCCGAAGCCGGCCGGGTCCGGGCGCGTTCCTTATTCGGTTGCACGGACAACTGCAGGCGCCGCAGGATCTGCTCATGACCACGACCGAAGCCTTCCTGCCGCCGACCTCCGCCACCGCTGTTCCGGCGCGGGTCCAGCAGCAGCCCGGCCGCCCACGGAGGCCCGCGCTTTCCCGGTCATGACCGCCGCGCTCGTCGCGGGGCTCCTCGCGGGCTACGGCATCGCCGTGCCTGTCGGAGCCGTGTCGACCTACCTCGTCTCGCTCACCGCTCGCACGACCCTGAGAATCGGCATGTGCGCCGCGCTGGGCGTCGCGACCGCCGACGGGTTGTACGCCCTGATCGCCACGCTCGGGGGCTCCGCGCTCGCCGCCGCACTGCAACCCGTACTGGTCCCGCTGCGCTGGGCCTCCGCCCTGGTGCTGGCCGCCCTCGCGATCCGGGGCGCGGTGACTGCCGTCCGCCACTACCGCGACCGGCAGCTCGCCGCCCGCAGCGGCCGGGACCCGGCACGCCCCGCACGGGCCTACCTGGCGCTGCTGGGCATCACCCTCCTCAACCCCACCACCGTCATCTACTTCACCGCGCTGGTCCTCGGCAGCCGCGGCGCGGACGCTGTGCGCCCGCTGGAGCAGGGGGTGTTCGTCCTCGCCGCCTTCGCCGCGTCCGCGAGCTGGCAACTGCTGATCGCCGGGGGCGGGGCGCTGCTCGGCCGGGCCCTGACCGGGCACCGGGGGCGGCTGGTGACCGCGGTCGCGTCCAGCGCCGTGATCATGATGCTGGCGGTACGGATGCTGCTGTCGCCGCCATGACCACGAACCGTCCGCGGCACTTTCCTCGTCCGCCCTGTCACATTTCCCCGCCGGGACGGGTCAGAGCATTGGCAGCCCGCACAGTGCGGCAGCCACCGGGACCTTCTCAGAGGAGACAGCGACATGCAGGCACGGATGAAGAACCCCGCGATGATCCTTCCCGGCGCGATGGAGGCCATCCAGGGGCTCTACAAGGCCACCTACAAGGGCGGCGTCCCGCAGCAGACCCTGGAACTCGTCCACCTGCGCGCCAGCCAGATCAACGGGTGCAGCGCCTGTGTCGACGCCGGAGGCAAGGGCGGGAAGAAGGCGGGCCTGACCGACGAGCGGCTGTGGTCGGTCGCCGCCTGGCGCGAGGCGCCGTACTACTCGGACGCCGAGCGGGCGGCCCTCGCGCTGGCCGAGGAGATGACCCGCCTGGGCGACCGCACCGGCGACGCGGTGTCGGACGAACTGTGGGACGAGGTCGCCGACCACTACGACGAGCAGCAACTCGCCGCGCTGATCCTGTGGATCGCGACGACGAACTTCTTCAACCGGCTCAACGCCACGATCAAGGAGCCCGCCGGGGCCACTTGGGGATGACGGTGTCCACGGCCGCCGGCGGGGAGGGGCGAGGATGATTCGCGTGGGTACTGGTGTTGCATGCTGACGGGGGAACAACATCGGTACTCGTACGAACGCGACGATGGGACAAAAGACATGCCTCTTGAGGGCGAGTACGAACCCAGCCCGACGCAGTGGGTACGTGAGCAGGTGGAGCTCTACGAGAGTTCGGGCGGCACCAAGGGACTGAAGCTCGGCAGCGTCATGCCCGTGCCGCCGGAGCTCGCGGACCTGCCCGTCATCATCCTCACGACCCTGGGCGGCAGGAGCGGCAAGATCCGCAAGACCCCGCTGATGCGCGTGGAGCACGAGGGCAGCTACGCCGTGGTGGCCTCGCAGGGTGGCGCGCCCAAGCACCCGGTCTGGTACCACAACATCGTGGCCAATCCGCAGGTGGAGCTCCAGGACGGACCCAAGCGCCAGGACTTCACGGCCCGTGAGGTCACCGGCGAGGAGAAGGCCGTGTGGTGGGAGCGCTCGGTCGCGGCGTATCCCCCGTACGCGGACTACCAGGAGAAGACGGACCGCGAGATCCCCGTCTTCGTCCTGGAGCCGACCGGCTGACCTGCGCCCACGCATGCAGGGAGGGCCGCGCCCAAGTGGCGCGGCCCGGTGGCCCGTCTCGGTGGCCGTCACCGCGATCATGACGCCGCCGGCGGGCAGCTCCGCCATCAACCGCC